>NZ_JAXCIQ010000010.1:0-178130 GCF_046540455.1 Pseudomonas sp. W5-36
TATAGGTGTTATCGACAGCGTTGTTCTTGTTGGGATCAAGCACGTTGAATGCGTCTGCAGGCTCGACTTTAGGACGAGGGTAGGGTGTTGCGTTAATGGATAAAGTGCCGTCAAGCGCCTGCTTGATCGCAGCCGTCAATTTGTCTTTTTGGTCGGTGGTGAGGGAAGTGATCTTCATTTTCTTTTGCTCCTTCCAAGATTGCGCGTTGTCATCTTGATGTTGTCCCACAGCGTCCAGTCGGTCTCTCCGGTAACGCGGATGAAGTGAATGGGCAGGGCGGTGGTGGAAATGAAGTGATGATTTGTCGTTGCTGGCAGGGTTTTAGTCTCGACGATAGTTTTACCGGCATCCAGCAAGTCGATACGGGTTTTACCGTTGCAGCCATAAATGTCGAATTCAATTTTCGAGCAGTCGCGTCTCAAATCCATCAGGACGACTTGGGTTCCTGGTTGGTTGGCCGGATGTTGATAGCAAATGTGAAGTACAGGCAGTTGCAACGCCGCCGCCCCGTCGGGGGGTACGTCATCGCGTATCGGGAATCCTGCCTGGCCGTTGCCCGACTCAAAAAACAGTGTGATGTAATCGGTGCTGAGCGTTCCTCCGGCCCGGATCATCGCGCCCGTGCGTGACGTGAAATCATCCGTGATCTCGTTCGGGATCGGATCAAGGATCGCAAGCGTTCGGGTGACTGATTTGCCGCTGCCCCCAGCCGTACGCTTTACTTCATAAAACACATTAACGGTGCTGCCGCGGCTTGGATCAATCTGCGCTGCCAACACCGGCCAATCGAGGGACTGATTATCGCTGGCGATCGTAAACGTCTGCGACGCACTGCCCTCTTGAACGGGGCCGGTCCAGTAAATCGTCACTTCGTCCAGGCGCTTGAGGGCAGCAGCGACGCCATCCACATGTACCGAAGTGCCATTGGGATTGGCCGCCGGATCGAAAATGTCGCCAGGGGCGTTCAGCACCGTCGGGATGGTAAGCAATATGCTTCCGCTGACGGTGTAAGCCGTGACCTCTGACTTCAACGTTGCCCCACCCGGTTTGTTAACGCGATAGCTTATGCTCAACGAGCCACTGGCCAGGGGCGTGAGTAGGTTTTTGTTTACCTCCATGTCTTTCCCAATCGAGGCTTCACCATTCCCTACGGTATAGGTGTCCGAGTACACCAGCGCGTTACCGGCCTCCGTCAGCCCCTCCCAGGAGAGAAAAATCACATCATTCTCTGCTTTACCGGCATAGGCAGGTATCCGAACCAGTACCGGATCCGAGATCACGCCAATGTCTATGTCACCGACAACGCCAGGGATCAGTGGTGCTGTCAGTTGCGCGGGCACACCGACCACAGTGATGGTGGTGCGTTTCGAACCTTTGCCTTGTACCAGATAGCTGACAACTGCCCCGCCACCGGCAATGGCCACAACATCAGCGTTGGCCACGGTGAACTCCAGATTGAGTCCGCCTCCGGGGTATGTTGCTGGCCCAAGGACCTTTTCGAATGGCATACCGTCCGCAGCTCTGCCCTTCCAGTTCAGCGTTATCGAGTCCCCGGCAGCGGGAATTCCGTTGTCGTGGGGAATTTCGACCTGGACATTGCCGCTGCCCAACTGATCGAGATCGATGATGCTCACCCGCGTCCCGGCTACTTTGACGGCCGGTGCTGGAGGAGCGTTGGGATCAACGATGACGTTGGTAAAAGCTGGCCTGGACACGAGCGAGTAATTGTTGACGATGTCCCTGATCTCATAACTCACCGTCACGGGGCTGCCGTCGCCCGCACCAATGAGCGTTTCTCTGGGGATAACAACGGTCTGAGGCTGACCTACCTGCGCGCTGTCCAATGGAGGCTGTGTAAGTCGAACGCCGTTCCAGATGACCGTGAGTTCGTCGCCTTCGGCCATGTACAGCCATGGCGCGACAGTGACACTGACTGGGGTATTCTCGTCAGTTATGTCGCCTGCAGGTGTAATACTCGCTACGGTCAGTCGGTCATTGAGGTAGGGCGTTGAAGCGTCGGTATCAGGTCCGCCGGGCACTGACAACTTTACGCGCACCGTTCGTTTGCCTGACGGTTCAGTTGAGTCGCTGAGTTGGTCATAAATGGTGTAATAAACTTCACCACTGGGCTCGACAATGGAGACCGGATAGAGGTTGAACGCCATGAAGCTGTTTTGAAAGTGCGATTCCTCCAATGAGAAGGTCTGTACAGTTTCGTCGTTCCAATAGAGCGTGACGAAGTCTCCCGGTTGGTAAGCCTGGATATTTAACCGAGCCTGCAAGAACACGGGCTTACTGGGGTCGTTCAAGTCATCCCAGCCTAAGCCAGGCCTCGCCGACCCGTAATCCATAACGGGGATGATCAATGGATTGAGCGCTAACGTTCCACTTGAGCGGGGTGAGACAGTGCCGTCTGGTAAAACTGCCATAACATGATTCCTTTCAGAGCGAACGGTGTTAGAAGCCAGACCTCTACAACAGGGCCCTACTGCGCCCTGTTGTAGAAGAGTGACTACGCGCGAGGAATAACTACGGTTCTCGAACGCGAATCGGCCGGTATTGTAGGGTTGATCGGACAAACAAAAAGGTCTCCTACTGGACCCAGTGCGATCCGGATATACTTCTGATCCGCCTCAACAGGTGTGCCAACTTTATTGGTAATGGAGTAATTCACCGTGCAGCCAGCACGGCAGATTTTTTGCAGATAGGGATTATAAGGAACAGCAAGTTCGTAATAACCCAGTGCTATTTCCTGGTCGGTGATCTTGTGGTCGATGACAACAAGTTCGGTCCCGGAGATTTCCGGAGACGTGGGGTCAACCAGACCTTCCCGACCCACAAACCTCAAGTTGATGAGGTCATCCTTGGCAATGTTGCTCACACCCTTCAGCATAATCTGGATGGGCGTTCCGTCCAGCCCGTTTACTCTGTTGATCACATTCTGAACGGTATCCTCTTCGGGGAATATCGCCTTGGCTAACGAACCGTCCCCTGGCAGTAAGCCTGGCGATTGCACATCGACCGGTGTCGGTTCGGATACTGCAGTCGCTACCTGATTGCTGGGGGGCAAATCACGGCTTACGATGTAGAACACATCTTTCAGTCCGGTCGAGGCTCCCACTGTCACTGCGGGTATAGTGATTTTCGCATCTTGTTTTTCATTTGCGAGGGTAATGGGAAATGGCGTTCCAATGAGTATGCCGTCCCAACTGACTTGCACCCGATCCCCTGGTTTCCAGATAACCATCCCGTCTTTGCCGATATGGGGAACAGTGGCTACAGCATCCTTGTTGAAGTCGCCAGGCGGAATCACGTTATCACCGCCAGCGCCGCTGTCACCGACGACGACCAGCGGCACGAGGTTTTCATGCCAAGGCGTTCCTGGGTCTGGATCGGGGCCTGGGCCTGGGCTGTCGAGATTTACGTTAACGGAAGTTGACGGAGAAGTGTTTGCAAGCACGCTCCCGCGCCATACTTCGTATGTAACTAATTTGCCGTTTCCGCTGCCTTCGGCTAGAACATCCGCATAAGGCAACTTGATCACTTTCAAAAATGCGGGTGGGGCAGGGTTTAAGTCGGCCGCCACCAACGTCACGGGCGGCATTTTCGTATTGCCCCATACGACGTAGATTCTGTCGCCTTCCGCAGCGTTCGTATAATTCGGTATTTCGACTTCCACCAGTTCAGCCGCATCTTGCTGAGTCACGACGCCGTGTGCTTCGTTGTCCGGAACCACCGGAGGCTCAAGATCAGTTGGCGCTTCAGTCAGGAGTACTTCAATAGCGACAGGATTCGAGCGTGAACTGATATTGCCGGCCTTGTCCGTGAGTCGATAAGCAAAGTAAAGGACCTTGTTGCCCATCGGCTCGATGTCTGTGACCAAAAACTCGACATCCAAGGCTTTGCCTGCGCTTGCATCTGTCAGCGTAAAGGTGCCGGGAAGATATTTAGCGTCGTCCTCTGCTGCGGTATCGCTTAGCCACAGTTGCGCAACATCCAGGCCGGCGCTCAGATACCAGGCGGGCAGGCTGACGGGAATGCCATCACCGACGACATCCGCCAGGGTAATGCCTGACAGTTGCTCCTGGGTGAATTCCAGCAAAGGCATGTCGGGGGGCGAAGCTCCACCTGGGGCTTCGCGATCGAAGATCACTGTTACAAGATTTCCTGACAGACCTTCTCCGCTGGAAAGCGGGTCAAAAACGCTGTAATCGAGTGCCCATGGCGTGGTGCCCGTTGCAGGAAAATCCGTTTTGGGAATCGCCAAATCGAACACGAAGCTGCCATCATCTGACTCGGTCTGGGTAATAGGGCGTTGAGGTCCTAGTTCCGTCGCTGTTCCGTCTTCGGCCACCCGGTACAACTGAATGACGGCGCCCGCCGGAAACTCGGGAACTTTGTTCGGGATGCGAACTGGAAGATCCGCACCCAGTATCGCAAGAGGAAGAGTGCCGTCCGGAAAGACCGTGTCTGGCACTTGGAGTGGGGGGAGTAGGGTGGCAACAAGCTTGCCCACGCCGTTATCGACCGATGCGCGACCGCTTTTCTCAAAACGTTTTTTTGATTTGTAACGCCAGCGTGTCAATGACACAGGAATTTCGCGGCTGCGTGCCACCTCGGACTGGTTCCCCAACCCGTCCCTCAGTTGATACGCGAAATATTGAGGAACATCACCGTTGATGAGCAGGAGAGACTTGGGGAAGCGCGCAAAGGTAGTTTCGCTGATACTTGTGACTTCCACCGCACTCTCGGTGACCAGCACTCCTTCCGTTTCAGAAGTGCCCAGCCATGGCGTAAGAACATCCCCGATACGCTTGCCATACCAGAGTGGCGCCCGGACTTCGAGGTAGTCGTCCGTCAAGTCGCTCTGTGCGATGCCGTCGAGTTGCTCAGGTGTGAAGCTCAAGTAGGGAAGCGGCGTTCCACCTGGAGGTTCTCGATCCAGAATCACCTCCACAGGCAAATTGGATAAGTCCTTTACGCTGCCAGAGCCTACGTAGTAATCCACGTTGAACGTTACACTTTCACCCTCGGACGGAAAAGAAGCCTTATCAATAGTCATTGAGTAGTAGAAAGCGGGGTTGCCCTGGGCGGCTTGCTTGTCGGCAGCGGTGACGGTACGGCGTGTTCCGAGCGGGGTGCCTCTCACATAGAGTTCCAGAAAATCGCCGACGAAGATGTCGTCGCTGTCGGGAATTCCCACCTCAAGGTCTGCGTCCAGAAACTCAAGCGGAATCGTATGAGTAACCGGGTCTCTATTAAAAACAGTCAGTTGCAAAAGCGCGCGTCCTGCTCGAGCTCTTGTTGATGACGGAAAGATATTGTTTCCCATGTCCAACTCCCTGTGAAGATATGGCGTAAATGCCGATAACAAGATGGTGGGTTTTCAAGAGTCTGTCTGCTGTCATAAATGACAGTGCCGTGGGCGGGCGATAAATAAATGTCAACGAAAGTACTTGGCATATCAATGTGTTGTCGGCGCCGTTGGGCGGTTAGAGCGAACTGAAATAACCATTATTTCGAATGGTTATTAAAACGGGCGTTAATACGCATGCTAAATAATGAGTGCTGCATACACTTGGTTTACCCTTTGATAAGCGCCATGAGCACGCTCGGCAATCGCTAATCAATCAGGGGCGACTCAAGGAAACAGGGAGGTTAGTTATGACACGTCGTAAAGGATTCGGAACTGAAGGTTGGGAATTTCCCGTTCTCATGGTGTTTGGAATGGCCGTCAGTCATTGCGCAGGCGCGGCAATTTTAGCTCCGGGCACAACGGGTATCGTCAATGCCGGGTCGCCCGTGACATTCTGGCGACTTGATAACGCGACTCTGCTCGTCAATCCGGGGGGGGCAACTCAGGGGATCAGCGCTCAGGCAGGATCAACAGTGAATCTCGACGGTGGCTCGGTTTCGGCTATTGATCCTGCCACCCAACCTAACTCTTCCGGCGTCAGCCTGATCGTCAGCAACGGCCTGATCAACGATTCAACCATTTCATCGGTCAATGCTGTTGGCCTGTCTGTCAACCGTCAGATTTCCGGTGCAGGAGGCGGGTCGACTGCCAGTGTCACTAACAGCTCGATCAGCGGCATTGGACGAGGCGTCAATGTCGTGGGCAACAGCACGGCAACGCTGATCAATACCCAAGTGACGAGCAGCGGCAGCGGGCCCGGGGGCGTCATCGCCGATGGAGTGGGGCTGACGGTTATTGGCGGATCGTTATCCCTGCAAGGGGGGGCGGCTACCGGCAGTAACCGGGGCGCGGTTCTGACGGCCGACAACGGCGGCCGAATCACCCCGTCGCTCAGCCTGGATGGCGCCACTCTCACAGGCACCTCCGGCAGCGCAATTCTGATCGGGACAGTCGTCGGCACGGTGACCAACGCCACGGTGACCGTGCAGAACGGTTCCACGCTCAATAGCGGCAATGGCGTGATTCTCGAGGTTGGGCAGGCGGCTACGGCTTCCCGGGCATCGAACGTGAACTTTGTGGCCGATGACAGCCGACTCGTCGGTGATGTCAATGTCATCCAGGGCTCGCTCGCCGACGTCACATTACGTAACAACGCTGCTTTCACCGGCGACATGACCCATATCAACAGTCTGAACATAAATGCCGCCACCATGACCGGCAACGTCATTGCCTTGCCCGGTTCGCCGACTGCGGTCGTCATGGCAAACAACTCGACATTCACAGGATCCATGTCCGACATTGCAAGTCTTGATCTGAGTGCGAGCACCGTGACCGGTAACGTAACCGAGAGCAGTGGATCAGTTGCGAGGGTGTCCATGACCAATGGTGCAAACCTTGTCGGCACATTGAGCAACCTGGGCAGCCTGAGTCTCGATGGGAGCACTATGACCGGCGACGTGGTGCAGGACGCTGTTACCCCGGTTTCCATCGCGCTCAATAACGGTTCACAACTGACCGGGACAGTGGTTCAGGGGCAACGGATGGCCGTCGACGGGGCCTCCACGTTCAACATGGTCAGCGACTCCTCAGTGGGCGAGCTGACAATGGCTGGCGGGACGGTAAACATGCGAGCGGGCGGTCAGGGTTTCCGCACGCTCAACGCCAGCAGCCTCGCGGGGAATGGCGCGTTTACGATGGGCACGGATCTGGCCGGACATCTCAGTGACCTGGTCAACGTGGTGGGGAATGCCGATGGGGCGTTTGTGCTGCGTGTGCAGAATACGGGCGTCGAGCCCATCCAGGAGGATTTCGCGCAGAAGGTTGTGCACTCGGGAGGCGGTAGCGCGGCCTTTTCTGTCCTGGGCGGCCAAGTGGACGTGGGGACATTCGTGTACCGGCTCGAAAAAAGAGGCAACGAGTGGTTTCTTGCCCAGGCAACCACCGGTGGAGGCGAACCGCCGGTGGGCCCAGGCGAAGGGGGCGGAGGTGAACCGCCGGTGGGTCCAGGCGAAGGGGGCGGAGGTGAACCGCCGGTGGGTCCAGGCGAAGGGGGCGGAGGTGAACCGCCGGTGGGCCCAGGCGAAGGGGACGGAGGTGTACCGCCAGTCGATCCTGGCAAGCCGATCATCTCGCCGTCGGCGCGCGCCGTCATCGGAGTGTTCAGTGCCGCCCCTACTGTCTGGTACGGCGAGACCGCTACGTTGCGCAGCCGCATGGGGGAACTGCGCAACGGGCGCGATCAGGGCGGCGTCTGGGCGCGAACCTATGGAAACCGATATAGGGTCTCGGCAACGGACCAGGTCAATTACACACAGACCCAGTCTGGCATTTCATTCGGCGTAGACACCCCGGTCTCTGAAGTAGACGGGCAGTGGCTGGTGGGTGTAATGGGCGGTTACAGCGAATCCGCGCTCGACTTGCAGCGAGGCAGCGATGGTCGGGTCCAGAGTTATTATCTGGGTTTGTACAGCACCTGGCTGTCGACAAGTGGTTACTACGTTGACGCGCTGATCAAGGCCAACCGCTTCCAGAACAAGGCGGATGTGCGCATGAGTGACGGTGAAAAATCGAGGGGTAATTATCAAAACTACGGCATCGGCGGTTCTGTCGAAGTGGGTAAACACATTAAGTTTGCCGAAGACTGGTTTGTCGAACCCTTCGCACAGGTCTCGGCTCTGTGGGTACAGGGAGAGGATTACGCACTTGATAACGGATTGGAGGCCCGCAGCAACAAGGCCGATTCCTTAGTTGCCAAAGCGGGCACCCACTTGGGCAAAAATATTCCGTTGACCGGGGGAGGATTCGTTCAGCCTTATTTGAAAGTCGCCGCGGCTCATGAGTTCGCACGCAACAACGAAGTCAAAGTCAATCGGACGACGTTTAGCGATGATCTGTCCGGTAGCCGCGTTGAGTTGGGCGCGGGCGTGGCGCTTCAACTCAATAATGTGTTGCAGCTCCATGCCGATGTGGACTACAGCAGGGGCGAAAACATCGAGCAACCCTGGGGTATGAATGTCGGGTTGCGCTATTCCTGGTAATGCGCCGTTTCGCGTGGTTGCGTCTCAGGCGCAGGAAACTTCTCGATTCTTCCACAATTTGTGTACCAAGATAAGTTTGTTTAGGAAATGTCCTACATGACCGTAGGACCTTTCTTGCCGTAATTTAAGAAGTTCTCCTATCAAATGGCCTCTCTTTAAAGCCGCACATCGTTGTGCATGAGGGAGAGGAACTGTTTGATGAAATCCGAACGAGTATTTATGCGAGCTGCACCCTGGCCCATCGCCGTTTTCCTGGGGACTGCGCTCACGTGCGAAGGGGGATGGGCCAGCTATCTTCGCCCAGGCAGTGAGGCCACAGTCAGTTACGCCGATACACCGGAAGACTGGCGGCTGAATAATGCGCGACTCGTCGTCACACCGGGAGGTGAAACAGGAAACATTGATGCCCGCTGGAATTCCACCGTTGATATCGACGGTGGCACAGCGACAAGCCGGGGCAGCGCCGGCGTGTTACTCGAGACAAGCCGTGCCGTCATCAACAACGCAACCATTACCGCGCAGAACATCACGTCCTCAACGTCGGAAGCCAGCTTCGGACTGCATCTGTATCGCTATGACACGGACACGGGCGGCTCAAGCGCGGTTGTCACTAACAGCATCATTTCCGGTGCCGGTCGCGGGATTAACGCATTCGACGGCGCTGAAGTTTCACTGGTGAACACAACCGTCAAAGGCAATGCTGGCGTCGACACAGTGGGGCCTATTTCCGGTGGTGTCGGTATGGTGCTGGGCGGCAGTCGCGCCACGATGTCGGGCAGCACCGTCGTAGGGGAAAACAACGGCGTGGTCATGGTATCGGGTCGAACAGGGGCTCAGTCTTCTGCCGCAAGCCTGGTTGTGGCCGATGGTTCTGCGGTCGTGGGTGAGAAGGGCAGCGCCATCCTGGTCAGTGCCGGCAACTCTCCGGCTGTCGAAACCAGGATCGATGTCGCCAACGGCTCCACCCTCAAAGGTGGCAACGGGGTGATCCTCGAGGTAGAAAACGCTGCTATCGCCACATTCAACGTCAGCGCCAGTCAACTGGAAGGTGATGTTCTGGTGCAAGAGGGGTCTACCGCCAAGCTGTCGCTGGATAGCAATGCCAGTCTCACAGGCAAGGTGACTAACGCTACGAGCCTCGCTATCGATCACTCTTCTGCGTGGATCATGCAGGGCCACTCCTCAGTCAACTCGCTCTTGCTGAACGGTGGGACCGTTGATCTGCGAGGAACGACACCCGAATTCAGCCGCTTGACACTGGGCCAACTGGAAGGCAATGGCACATTTGCCATGGGCACCGATCTGGCGGCTGGCGAGAGTGATTTCCTGGAGGTGACAGGAACTGCCGTCGGCAGTTACCAGCTTTTGGTACAGAACACCGGTGTCGATCCGGTTCAGGCCAATGATACCCACACCCTCGCGCATGTGGCAGAAGGCGATGCACAGTTTTCTCTGCTCGGCGGCAAGGTCGACTTTGGCACCTACGCCTATCAGCTTGAGCAGAACGTGGCCGAAGGCGGCACGGACTGGTCGCTGGTGAAGACCGACGAGCTCTCCGAGTCTTCACAAGCCGTGATCGGCCTGTTCAGCGCCGCGCCAACCATTTGGTATGGCGAATCAGCGACGCTGCGCACTCGCATGGGAGAATTGCGCAACGGTACTGATCAGGGCGGCGGCTGGATTCGCAGCTACGGCAATAAATTCAATATGTCTGCGGGTGGCGGCGTGGCCTATAAGCAAGTCCAGCAGGGGGTAGCGTTCGGTGCTGACGCGCCTTTACCAAGCAACGAGGGCCAATGGCTTGTGGGCCTGATGGGCGGTTACAGCAAGTCCGACCTGGACCTTCAGCAAGGCACATCCGGTACGGTTGACAGCTATTACCTCGGCGCCTACAGCACCTGGCTTGCCGATGATGGGTTCTATGTCGATGCGCTGATCAAGGCCAACCGTTTCCAGAACCATTCCGAAGTGCGCATGAGCGATGGCGAGAAAGCAAAGGGTAATTACAACACTGCAGGCGTCGGTGCCTCGGTAGAGGTCGGCAAGCACATCAAGCTCGCAGATGACTGGTTCGTCGAGCCCTTCGCTCAAGTTTCCGGGCTGTTGGTCGGTGGAGAAAGTTACGATCTCGACAACGGCATGCGCGCCAGCAGCAACCGGGCCGATTCGTTGCTGGGCAAAGCCGGTACGCAAGTGGGCCGCACATTCACGCTGGACGATGGGGCATTTGTTCAGCCCTATATGAAGGTGGCCGCTGCTCACGAGTTTGTGTCGCGCAATCGCGTCAGCATCAACGAAAACCGCTTCACAAACGACCTCTCTGGCTCTCGCGTCGAGTTGGGGGCCGGCGTTGCCGCGCAAATGACCGACGTGCTGCAGTTACATGCGGATGTCGACTTTATGAAGGGCCGCAACATCGAACAACCTTGGGGCGTAAGCGTAGGCGTTCGCTATAGCTGGTAACGAAGACGCAACCATTTGCTGTCATGGAAGGGGTCTTCAAAGGCCCCTTATTTCTGAGTGTTCGCTTGGCATCCGTGACGTTAGGGGGGCCTTCCTTTGATATGACCCATTGGCAGAGGGCTTTATGGCTGATCGACAGGGTATCGCTGCGCCCGGCATGAAACCTGCTTTGCAGGTGTAAGCGCCGTAGAGGCAGGTATTGAATCCATGGTCGAGTCGCATAAGCCCCTACTCGCCGACAGAGGATTGCCGTATAACGAGCAACAATCGCGTGTTTGGCAACGAAGGACCCCCAATAAAAGCTGATGAAGACTCCTAAACGCATTGAACCCCTGATCGAAGACGGTCTGGTCGACGAGGTGCTGCGCCCGCTCATGAGCGGCAAAGAGGCAGCTGTTTATGTGGTGCGCTGTGGCAAAGAGCTGCGGTGTGCCAAGGTTTACAAGGAGGCCAATAAACGTAGTTTCCGTCAGGCGGCGGAATACCAGGAGGGCCGCAAGGTCCGCAACAGCCGCCAGGCCCGCGCCATGGCCAAGGGTTCGAAGTTCGGCCGCAAGGAAACCGAAGACGCGTGGCAGAACGCTGAAGTCGCGGCGCTGTTCCGTCTGGCAGGGGCCGGCGTGCGAGTGCCCAAGCCGTACGACTTTCTCGAGGGCGTGCTGCTCATGGAGCTTATTGCCGATGAGTACGGTGATGCCGCGCCGCGTTTGAATGACGTGACGCTTGAGCCCGATCAGGCGCGCGAGTATCACGCGTTCCTGATTCAGCAAATCGTGCTGATGCTGTGTACCGGCCTGGTGCACGGTGACCTGTCCGAGTTCAATGTGCTGCTCACGCCTACCGGGCCGGTCATTATTGACTTGCCGCAAGCGGTAGATGCTGCGGGCAACAATCATGCATTCACCATGCTGGAGCGCGACGTCGGCAACATGGCGTCCTACTTCGGCCGCTTTGCGCCCGAGCTGAAAGAGACGCGCTACGCCCGTGAGATGTGGTCCCACTTCGAAGCCGGCACGTTGTCCCCTGCGACCGTGCTGACCGGGGAATTTGCAGATCCGGACGATATTGCCGACGTCGGCAGTGTGTTGCGCGAGATCGAAGCGGCGCGACTGGATGACGCAAGGCGCCAGGCCGCGCGAACGGCGGACGATGCGCCGCCGAACAAGTCCGAAGAACCGCCTCCGCCCTGGATGCAGTAGCAAGCCGCCAATGAAGCGCTGGATCAGTGTCCAGCGCTTCATCTAACGATGCTCAGCCACCGCCAGGTCTGGCAGGGATTCAGTGGTAGACAGGGTCCGGATCGGGCTCGAGAGGGTTGCATCCGGCTGCTACCGTTTTGGTATACCCCACGTATGGCCTCCACGGCTCCAGATTCCACTCAGGTTTTTCCCGCGCGATGTAGAGGTGACAGGTCAATTGATTGATCATGCCCCGGTTATTCGACCAGTGTTCGCTCTGTCCGAACTTCTTGACGACTTCATAAAACATGTACGCCGTTTCAGTTGCGTCGATGTAGCGGCCGCATGCACTGGGTGTCAGTGACAGCATCCATTCGTTGAATTGATAATCGCTGCTGAAGCGATACACCCATTTTCCGCTCTGAATGTACTCACTGCAGTTCTGGGCAACAGAAGGTTTAAGGGGCTGTTTCATGGCCACCTCTGCAGCTGAGAGCTGTGTGGCGGCAGCGCCGGCTAATAACGCGGCGATTAAAAGCATCCTTGTTTTCATGGGGCGTTCCTCGCCAACTAACGTTTGAACAGCAGCTTGATGAGCACATAGGCGCTCGCTATGAAGCGTTGAATAGCATCGCGCGTAGCCGGATCGAATTGCTCGATCGTTCCAGGATCGACTTCCTTGTACTTCAAGTCGTTGACCCGCAGTATTTGCGAGTAAAAGATTTGACTATTGCCGAAGCGTTTCAAGCTCCAGTTAAACAGTACGGGCCTACCCCTGTTTGCGTTCAGCCAGGTTTGATCAATAGTGAAGTTTATATAGTTGCCGTTAAACTGTTTTATAGGACTTTCAACGGTGGTCAGCCCGATGAACCGCGCCTGCGCCGAGTAGTAATCAGTCGCAAACTGAACGCGCAGGTTGTTGTTGTCCGGGCTATTGATGGTGGGCGCGGCAATGGCACCGGAATGGCCCATGACCGTCAAGGACAAGGCCAGAGACCTATGCACTTCGTTGCTGGGCGGCCGTACCACGGTGTATTTGATGGTTGCGTTGACCCCGATGCAGTCGATGACCTCGTACATGGAAATCTTGAAGACCAGCGGAATCGCAGGATTGGTTACCGTTTGGATCTCGGAGTCTATCGTGACGCTCCTGCCCACCCAAGACACACGCACCGTATCTCCATTCAGGGCACCATAGGCAGGAATCTCCACGTAACCATCGCCTTCGTAGGCGTAATAATTGATCTGCTCTCTGCCGTTCCCTGCACTTGTCGCATTTTTGAAATGGGGTTCGACAAGGTTCATCTCATTATTCTGTTGGATGTTGACGGTCCATGGATTGGAGATAACGCCATCAACGCGAGCAGTAAAGGTATGTGTGCCTTGTGCGAGCCCCGCAGCGGGTAAGTTCCATGTGCCATCGGCCTGGAGTGTGGCGGTGCCAAGAGGAACTCCATTGTCGAGAACTTGTACTGATCCTGCTGTAGGCGGAAGACGCGCCATTTTGTAAACTCCTTTTAAGTAGGGGTCGCGTGACTCCTTGTCTTGACTTCAATGTATAGATGGAGAGAGCGCGGTATGCCATGTTCTTCAAATATTGATTCGCGATAGTGTCCTGTCAGGCATATAGCGAATAACCTGCGGGCGTCGGCAGTACCGAGTTGCCTGTTGGCCGTTGTGAAAGGGAATCAGGGGAGGGTGCGCATCGCGCAGGCATCGCTAGCTGAAGTTGATTACTTTCAGCTCATCCTTGCCAGGGCGGCAAGGTCGTTCTGAGCCGTTATCAGTAATTCAAATCCGCTTTTTTCAGATACATCCCGTTGGGCCCGGACGCGATGCGGTATTTCAGAACGTCACCTGCATTGATGTGCAGGCGTGTGTTGTTCTGCGCCTCAATGCCCGGCGAGCAGCCCGGCGTCTGGCCTGGCAGTACACGCAAGCGCACAGACAGGTCGCCCGCGGGCAGGTTGAAGGAGCGAGACTCTTCCTGGTACAGGCGCCCGACGAGTTGGTCCTGCATGAAGATCCCGATTTCGCAGGACGTGGAGATCTCCAGGCGCTCGCGGGAAATGATCAGCACGCCATAGTCCTGATCGGCATGAGCCCAGGATGCGCAAGCCAACAGTCCGGCGAAACCTGCAATACGAAAGGCTGACCAGCGCATGTCTGATTCTCCTGATATGACGGTTGTAGGCGCACTCTGGCGCAGAGTACGGATGAATGCCAGCCCGGCCGATTAACTGGAAACTTGACCTTGCCCCGACGGAAAGGTCTTAGATGGCGTCATCACACGTTTTCGATGGGAAGAGGAGTCAGCAAATGCAGGTATTCAAGGTTCAAGGCATGACCTGCGCACATTGCGTGCGAGCCGTCACCGGCGCCATTCAGGGGCAAGACCCCACGGCGCAGGTGCAGATTGATCTCGCCACAGGTGAGGTGAAAGTCCAGAGTCAGCTTGAGGCTGAGCAGATTGTGGAATTGATCGAAGAAGAAGGTTACACCACGACGCGCACATAGCAGTGCTGGCCTCTTCCCGGCTAAAGCCAGTCCTACACAACCGTCGCGCGCATTGTAGGACCGGCTTCAGCCGGGAAGACGTCGGGCATCACACTGAAAAACCAGGAGCGCATCACTCAATAGTGATACCACTTCAGCTCAAGCATCACTTCATTAACCGGTGAGGTCAGCTGGCTGAAATCCCGCTGCGCACTGAGCCGCAGGCCGAGGTTGCGCGACAGTTCCCATTGCTGATTGAGGCTGATGTTGCGCCGTACTTCGCCGTTGGTGAAGTAATCGCCCTTGGTTTCCAGGCTGAAATTACCCAGTGGATTGCGCCACAGCACGCCGGTATTGAAACCCGCCGCCGGCGAAATAAGCGCCGAGAAATCGTTGTTGTGTTCAACCCGCACGGTGCCCAGTGCGAAGCCCAGCACGTCATCCCCCAATTTCCATGTCCCGCCCGCGCCGCCGTTGACGTGACTCACCAGATTCTCGTCGCCGTGCTTGCCCAGCACCCGCTCAAGGCCGCCCGCCACTTGCCACGACCAGGGCTGCAATAGCTCGTTGCGAGGTGTCAGCGAGCGGATTGTCGCCAGATCAAGCCGCTGCACCTGCCAATGACTGTCTTCGTATTGGCGCAGCTTGAGCTGCAGGATTTCGATCTGCGCGCCGAGCGGAAAGCCATACGCGTTGTCATTCAAATCGTGATACGCCATGCGCAGGCCGTATTCGGCGAACTCCTTGTCATCCCGGGTGCCGGCACCCAATTGCCATGTGCGCGACTCATGCCCGTCCTCCGGCAGACCCGGGCGTTCAATCTCCAACGGCGGCGGCGGATTGGTGCTGATCGCACGCAGCAGGTCATAGCTGCGTTGCGCGCTCGTCGGATCACGTTCCTGGCCGTTGGCGCGATACCGCTCCAGCCTGTAGGCCGCGTCCTGAATCAATGCGCGACGTTCCTTCGGCAACGCGATGTACTCGGCGCTCTGCATTTGCTTCTGGTCCGCGCTGACTTTCAAAACCCACTGCTGCTCATCGTGATTCAGCGGCTCGGCGCGGCTCAGCAGCTCGCGTTCCCTGGAAGGGCGATACTCGATCTTCTCGACCAGACCCGCTTCCTTGACCGCGCGCACGGTGTCCGTGGGAATGGCCGTCAGACGAAACTGCGGCGTCAGGTCCAGACTAGGGCGAGCCACCTGAAGCAGCTCTAGCAAGCGGTAGGAGCAGTTCTCGTCAAAAAAGAAATACCCGAAGCGAATCTGTTTGAGTTCCCACACGTGCTCGACCATGCGCCGGGTTTCTTCGGGCGTCAGGTTGAGGCGGTATTCCCACAAATCGCGGTTCTCCAAACTACGGTACTCGGAGAGTTTTTCCTGGTACGGCACCAGCGCGAACAGCCCCGGATAGCCTCCTGCCAAGCCTTTCCACGCATACAGAATGCTGTTGTCGGAACCCTCGATGTAAGCGCCGAAATTAATCGCGTAGCTGAGCAAAGCGGTCTTGTTGGCCTGCACGTCCGCCTGATCGATGCGCAGCAGCGTGTGGCCGAACATGGACGACGGGCTGTTGAGGTAGGCCGCCGGGAAGA
This sequence comes from Pseudomonas sp. W5-36, assembly GCF_046540455.1. Lineage (NCBI taxonomy): Bacteria > Pseudomonadati > Pseudomonadota > Gammaproteobacteria > Pseudomonadales > Pseudomonadaceae > Pseudomonas > Pseudomonas sp. W5-36. The sequence continues at coordinate 16,184 of NZ_JAXCIQ010000010.1, forward strand.
TCAGCACGGTGCTGTCCGGGGCCACATCGGAAAACCATTTGTTGAATTCTTTGCAGTCAACCGCGGGCAAATCGGTCAGCTTCAATTCGTCGCGCAGAAAGCGCGTGCGGGAGGGGTAAACGCATTGCGGATGGGCGTTTTCCTGGCCTTGGGTGACAGGGCGGTAGATCGCCTCAAGCGTCGCGGCCAGCTCGGCTTTGGGGTCATGGGCGCCGTTCTGGGCGAGGAAGAATTTCGGGTCGTCGACATAGCTGCGCCAGCCACCCAGCTTGCCGGCTTCGTAGTGGCCGATGGAGATCCAGAATCTGGAATTGGCCAGTTGCTGCAAACGATCATTGTCGACGTGAGGCGCGGCGGACAGCGGGGCGCAGACACAGAGCATCAGCCAGGCAAGGCGTTTGAGCATAGAGTGGCAACTAGTCAGAAGTGGGCAGGGCGGAGAACCTGCCTTCCGGGGAGGAAGGCAGGCGGCACGACTTTAAGCTTGGGTTGCGTATTTAGCCAGAGTCGGATCGTTCTTCAGGATGTCGATGGTGTTGGTGTGAACGTCTTCAGCAGTGGCGTCGGCCTTGGTGAAGATCTGCTGATAGTGCTCGTGGGTGACTGCGGCGAAATGCGCACGGTCTTCCGGTGCAACGCCCAACACGACCGCATACGTGGTCAGTGCTTCGCCTTGGCCCATGGCCATGTCCTTGGAAAGCTCATCCATCATGCCGTTCATGGCAATCCAGGATTTGCCGCCGTAAGTCAGCGCGCTGTTGGTGGAGCAACCGTTGGTGCCCGAGGTCATGCCGAAGGTGGCGTTGCCCGAAGTACCGTTGGTGGTGGAAGCGAGGAAGTGAGCGGGAGTACCGCGTTGACCTTCAAACAGCATGTTGCCCCAACCGCAGTCCGGACCGCCAGGCGCTTGAGCCATGGCGTTGATGGACACAGCGGCGAAGAGAGTACCAAGAAGAATCCGTTTCATAGCTTTAGTCTCTGTTGTTTCAACCAAGGGTCGGATTCCTGGCCGTAAGGGCGCCAGGGCGAACCGGTTATTTAAATTGTTACCGGTCGCGCAAGTTGGAGTTTAGGCACGATATGAACGTTCCGTCAGCAATTGCAGATTGTTGCGTGTAATCCACCTCCGCCGGGTGTGTAGGCAGGTTCCTCATACGGAAAAGCGATCAGGTGGTTCATGCCTTGCCAGTGCGGTGCGGCGAGCGCCAGAATGCGCCCATCTGCCCCGCCTGATGTAAGGATGTCCGATGCCCGATTCTGTTGCTGCCAGCTTGCGACTTGCGCCCGAAGCGCTGACCCGTCCCTTTTCCGCTGAACAGTTCAGCTTCACGACAACCAACGATCTGGAACCCTTTCGCGGCGTGCTCGGCCAGGAACGAGCGGTCGAAGCCCTGCAATTTGGCGTCGCCATGCCGCGCCCCGGCTACAACGTGTTCGTCATGGGCGAGCCTGGCACCGGGCGCTTCTCTTTCGTCAAACGCTACCTCAAGGCCGAAGCCAAGCGCATGCAGACGCCGTCGGACTGGGTGTACGTCAACAATTTTGACGACGCCCGCGAGCCGCGCGCATTGGAATTGCCGCCCGGCAGCGCCAGTGCGTTCATTGCCGACATCAACGGACTGATCGACAACCTGCTGTCGACGTTTCCTGCGGTGTTCGAGCATCCGTCCTACCAGCAAAAGAAGAGCTCGATCGACCGCGCCTTCAACCAGCGCTATGACCGTGCACTCGACGTCATCGAGCGTCTTGCGCTGGAAAAGGACATCGCGCTGTACCGCGACAACACCAATATCGCCTTCACCCCGATGCTCGAAGGCAAGGCGCTGGACGAGGCCGAGTTTTCGCAATTGCCGGAAGTCGAGCGCGAGCGTTTTCACACCGATATTTCGGCGCTGGAGGAGCGCTTGAATGAAGAGCTCGCCAGCCTGCCGCAGTGGAAGCGCGAGTCCAACAACCAGATGCGTGAGCTCAATGAAGAGACCATCATCCTCGCGCTTCAGCCCCTGCTGGCACCGTTGTCCGAGCAGTACGCCGAAAACGCCGCGGTGTGCGCCTACCTCCAGGCGGTGCAGGTCAACCTGCTGAAAACCGTGGTCGAGCAACTGGTCGACGACAGCAAAACCGATGCCCAGGCACGCAAGCTGCTCGAAGAGCAATACTGCCCAAGCCTGATGGTCGGCCATGCCGCCAGCGGTGGTGCGCCGGTGGTGTTCGAACCACACCCGACTTACGACAACCTCTTCGGCCGTATCGAATACAGCACCGATCAGGGCGCGCTTTACACCACCTATCGTCAGCTACGGCCCGGAGCGTTTCACCGGGCCAACGGCGGCTTTCTGGTGCTCGAAGCCGAGAAGATGCTCAGCGAGCCATTCGTGTGGGACGCCCTCAAGCGCTCCCTGCAATCGCGCAAGCTGAAGATGGAAGCACCGTTGGGTGAGCTGGGGCGTCTGGCTACCGTGACCCTGACCCCGCAGACCATTCCGCTGCAGGTCAAAGTCATCATCATTGGCGCACGATCGCTCTATTACACACTGCAGGACCTCGATCCGGACTTCCAGGAGATGTTCCGGGTGCTGGTGGATTTCGACGAAGACATCCCGATGGTCGACGAGAGCCTGGAGCAATTCGCCCAGCTGCTCAAAACCCGGACCTCGGAGGAGGGCATGGCCCCCCTGACGGCGGACGCGGTCGCGCGCCTTGCCACGTACAGTGCGCGTCTCGCCGAGCATCAGGGGCGCTTGTCGGCGCGCATCGGCGATCTGTTTCAACTGGTCAGCGAGGCGGACTTCATCCGCAGCGTGGCCGGTGACGAGCGCACCGACGCCGGACACATCGAGCGGGCGTTGAAGGCCAAGGCCACCCGCACCGGTCGTGTTTCCGCACGCATTCTCGACGACATGCTGGCGGGCATCATCCTGATCGACACCCATGGCGCGGCGGTCGGCAAATGCAACGGCCTGACGGTGCTGGAAGTGGGGGATTCCGCGTTCGGTGTGCCGGCGCGCATCTCAGCGACGGTCTACCCGGGCGGCAGCGGCATCGTCGACATCGAGCGTGAGGTCAACCTGGGTCAGCCGATTCACTCCAAAGGCGTAATGATCTTGACCGGTTATCTGGGCAGCCGTTATGCCCAGGAATTCCCGCTGGCCATTTCCGCGAGCATCGCGCTGGAGCAGTCATACGGCTACGTCGATGGCGACAGCGCGTCCCTCGGCGAGGTCTGCACGCTGATTTCCGCACTGTCGAAAACCCCGCTCAAGCAGTGCTTCGCCATCACCGGCTCGATCAACCAGTTCGGTGAAGTCCAGGCGGTGGGTGGCGTCAACGAGAAGATCGAAGGATTCTTCCGGCTCTGCGAAGCCCGAGGTCTTACGGGCGATCAAGGCGCCATCATTCCCCATGCCAACGTTGCCACGCTGATGCTCGACGAGCGCGTGCTGCAAGCGGTGCGCGCCGGCCAGTTCCACGTGTACGCCGTGCGTCAGGTGGATGAAGCGCTGAGCCTGTTGGTGGGCATGCCTGTCGGAGAAGCGGACGAAGACGGTCAATTCCCCGATGATTCGGTCAACGGCAGGGTAGTGGACCGCCTGCGCGACATCGCTGAAATGCTCAGTGACGACGACCTCAAAGAGCTCGAAAAGGAGGCGCCACAATTACAGCCCGAGCTGAAAAGCTAGGCCTTTGACGTCAATGAAACGGGGCGCTTGATGGCAAAATGACCATTCGGCGCCCTTTTCGTTTTCGCGCTTTTCCAACGGGGTATTTGTTCGATATTGTCGGGTTGCAGCAGTTGTCAAAGGGACTGACGCATTTCTCTCGTTACGCGAAGGAGATGAATACTGCAATCAATGAGGAGCTCGCCATGCCGCGCAGCCTCTGTCTTACTCGCCAATGCCTGGGTCTGGTGACCCGAATCGAATGTGTCGTTCGCCCGTTGTCAGGCGATACAGGAATGTGGACCTTGTTGTTCGCTGCCGGAATGTCTGGCGAACAGCCCTCGGCACTCAAGGCTCAGGGGCCTTTTCATGGACCGATTGCTGCCGAATCGGTGCTTGATGCCATTGCTGAAAGCCTTGTGTTGCATGGCTATGAAACGGCGGAGGAGATCCCGATCTGGAGCCTTCACCTTCAAGGGGAGCTGCGAAGGATCAACAGCGACGCTGCTCAGGCTCAGCGGACGTCTCCGGTCAACTGATCCCAGCCTCTCGACGCGTCCGCATGTGCTTTCTTCGGTCTCCAAAATGCGGATTCGTCGATCTCCTCCGGCGCCCGATCGGGCGTTATTGTTTCAACTCTTTTCGCGGTGGGTTGTGCTAATTGGCCTTCGCCCTATACTCGCGAGCTTTTCAATGATCTGTGAGCTTCAATGGAACGTTTTATCGAAAATGCCATGTACGCATCGCGCTGGTTGCTGGCGCCGATCTACTTCGGTTTGTCTCTGGGGCTTCTGGCGCTGGCGCTGAAGTTTTTCCAGGAAATCTTTCACATCATCCCTAACGTGTTCGCGCTGGCCGAATCGGATCTGATTCTGGTGCTGCTGTCGTTGATCGACATGGCGCTGGTCGGTGGTCTGCTGGTCATGGTGATGATCTCCGGCTACGAAAACTTCGTGTCTCAACTCGATATCGACGAAGGCAAGGAAAAGCTCAACTGGCTGGGCAAGATGGATTCTTCGTCGCTGAAGATGAAAGTCGCCGCGTCCATCGTCGCGATTTCGTCCATTCACCTGTTGCGGGTGTTCATGGACGCCAAGAACATCGAGCCTCAATACCTGATGTGGTACGTGATCATCCACATGACATTCGTGGTCTCTGCCTTCGCGATGGGCTATCTGGACAAGCTGACCAAGCACTGATCGCCTGCGCTTCCGGCTGTAGGGTGATCGCAGCGTTACGAGCCAATATGACCAGCGGCACTGCTGGTCCCTTGCGCTCAGGCCAGTGTCAGCGAGACTTGGGGTTCGCTTATTCAGCCAGTCACCACGAGGCTTAGCCATGAACTTGCAGGAACTCACCTCACACGCCGGCGCCGGCCGCATCGACGAACTCAACCTTATCTCCATCGAAGGCGGCATCTACCTGCTGGAAGCGCGGATGCAGGGCGTCGCACATCGTCTGGTCGACGCACAGAACAAAGCGTTGCACCTGCGTTCGGTCGAGCACGCACGGCAACTCCTGCAATCTGTGCCGCCCATCCCGTTCAGTCTGGTCCACGCCGTGGTCCATGATGAGATGTGTGGCGTGGAAGACGCCCTGGACCAGAACGTCAAGATCCCCCTGTCCATCCGCTCGACCTGGTAGGTTTTTACTGGATATTGCCCTTTGTGCTAGTCTGCCCGGCCTTTAAATGTGAGCACCCACGGGTGCTCTTCAGCGGAGCAGTGTCATGTCCGAAGTCAATCTGTCCACCGACGAAACCCGCGTCAGCTACGGTATTGGTCGTCAGCTGGGCGACCAACTGCGTGACAACCCGCCGCCGGGCGTCGACCTCGACGCCATTCTGGCCGGTCTGACCGACGCCTTTGCCGGCAAACCGAGCCGCGTTGGCCAGGAAGAAATGGGTGCGAGCTTCAAAGTCATCCGCGAAATCATGCAAGCCGAAGCAGCGGCCAAAGCTGAAGCAGCCGCTGGCGCCGGCAAGGAGTACCTGACCGAGAACGCCAAGCGTGATGGCGTTACCACTCTGGCCTCCGGTCTGCAATATGAAGTGATCACTGCGGGCGAAGGCGCTCAGCCGACCCGCGAAAGCAACGTGCGCACTCACTACCACGGGATGCTGATCGACGGCATTGTGTTTGACAGCTCCTACGATCGTGGCGAGCCGGCTGAATTCCCGGTTGGCGGCGTGATCCCAGGCTGGACCGAAGCCCTGCAACTGATGAAGGCCGGCAGCAAATGGCGTCTGTATGTTCCTAGCGAACTGGCCTACGGCGCTCAAGGCGTTGGCAGCATTCCGCCGCACAGCGTTCTGGTCTTCGACGTTGAACTGCTCGACGTTCTGTAAGCCTCTGTAGCGACCGCTTCACGCTCGACAGATGCCGAGTCAGCCCCGCGCTGGCTCGGCATTGTCATTTTAGGTGTCGTCATCAATGCAGTTCACTGGTCGGACGCAATGCCCGCGCATAGCAGAACAGAAACAGGCTCCGCACCATCTCCTTCTGAACGCCGGGTTCGCTTGAACTCAGGCTGCTGACATCCAGATCCCCCTGATCGCGCAATTCGTCCAGCGCCTCTTCTTCCAGCACCGCACACACTTGACCCGTCTCGCGATCGAGGATGCGCAGGTAGGGTTGTGGCCGGTCAAGCCAGGCATCAATCAGATACGTCATGTGATTCTCCTTGAGTGTTTCAATGAGAATAATTCTTATCTGAGGAATAGCAAGGATCTATTTGAGATTAATTCGCATTGCTGACGGGGCAGGCCTTGAGGGTGGGCCTGAATCCCGCACAACAAAAAGCCCGTCACATGGACGGGCTTTCAGCGGAGTGGAGCGGGGCAGCGGTCAGTGTGTGCGAGCGACCGCAAATTCACTCAGCTCGACGAGTGCGTCGCGATAGACGCTCGGCGGCAGCACATCCAGACAGGCAATGGCGCGAGCGATGTAGTCGCGTGCCAGCTGGGCGGTGTACTCGAGGGCGCCTGATGTTTCCACGGCGTTGCGGATGCTTTCGAGATCTTCCAGGCCGCCCTTCTGAATGGCCTGACGAACCAGCGCAGCCTGTTCAGCGGTGCCTTCGCGCATGGTGTAGATCAGCGGCAGGGTGGGCTTGCCTTCGGCGAGGTCATCACCGACGTTCTTGCCGAGGGTCTCCGCATCGCCGCGATAGTCCAGCAGGTCGTCGACGAGTTGGAAAGCGACACCCAGATGATCGCCGAAGGTACGCAGCGCTTCGCTTTGCTCCGGGCCGGCGTTGGCCAGGGCTGCGGCGCTGTGGGTCGACGCTTCGAAGAGCATTGCGGTTTTGCCGCGGATGACTTCCATGTAGGTTTCTTCGGTGGTGCTGGCGTCGCGTACTTTGGACAGCTGCAGCACTTCGCCTTCCGCGATGACCCGCGTGGCCTTCGAGAGGATCTGCATCACCTGCATCGAGCCCAGTTCAACCATCATCTCGAACGAGCGCGAATACAGGAAATCCCCCACCAGCACGCTGGGTGCGTTCCCCCACATGGCGTTGGCTGTCGAGCGGCCGCGACGCATGCCGGACATGTCTACCACGTCGTCGTGGAGCAGGGTGGCGGTGTGCAGGAATTCGATGGTCGCCGCCAAAAGGCGCAGGTCATCACCGCCAGAGCCCAGCGCTTTGCCGCACAACAGAACGAGCAACGGACGCAGGCGTTTACCGCCAGCGGAAGTGATGTAGTCGCCGATTTTGGAGACCAGCGGCACGCGCGATGTCAGCTGCTTCTTGATAATGTGGTCGACGGCTGTAAAGTCGTCCGCCACAGCGGTGTAGAAGGCTTGGGGTTGCATCAGCGAGACGTGCTCCAGAAGGGTTGCGCGGCATGCTAGGTTGCAGGCCCCACCCTGTCAAGGCGTGACATAACGCAGCTTGCAAGGCGTTGATCGCTTGCGTACAATCGCGCACCCTAACTTCCTGGGCAGCACCTGCCTTACGCAATTGCATGTCGGCCTTCCAGCCTTGTGCAGCCATGCCAGCCAATACCTCTTCCTATAAAGAGCTGGGTGAGCAGGATTATCGGAGATACACCATGTCTTATGCAGTAATCGTTACTGGCGGCAAGCAATACAAGGTCGCCCCAGGTGAATACCTGAAGATTGAAAAACTGGAAATCGCTACCGGCGAATCCGTTACTTTTGATCGCGTTCTGTTGGTTGCCAATGGCGACGACGTGAACATCGGCGCTCCAGTTGTTGCAGGCGCTACCGTTGTGGCTGAAGTGATCTCCCAAGGTCGTCACGATAAAGTCCGCATCATCAAGTTCCGTCGTCGTAAGCACCACATGAAGCGTATGGGCCACCGCCAGTGGTACACCGAGATCAAAATCACCGGTATTCAGGCTTAATTTCAGCCTAATCCTCACTAGGAGAATTGACTCATGGCACACAAAAAAGCTGGTGGTAGTACCCGTAACGGTCGCGACTCAGAAGCCAAACGCCTTGGCGTGAAGATGTATGGCGGCCAGGTTATCGTTCCGGGCAACATCATCGTGCGTCAGCGCGGCACCCAATTCCACGCTGGCTACGGCGTTGGTATGGGCAAAGATCACACCCTGTTCGCTAAAGTCGAAGGCGTGATCAAGTTCCAGGTTAAAGGCGCCTTCGGTCGTCGCTATGTAAGCATCGTGCCAAAGACTGAAGTCGCGGCATAATCTTGCGTTCAGGGGGTATGAGGGCCTGACCTTCATACCTCCTGAGCTGAAAAGCCCTGTCGATGACAGGGCTTTTTCGTTTGTAGAAGGGTCTGTTTCCGGTGAGTCTCTTGCAAAGCTGTTTGTGTGGGCCGTTGTGGTGTGAAGTCGCTGGTTTTTGATCGGTATCGCAACGCTCATCTTTGCAAGAGCCTTATGAATTTATGTTGTTTGCTCGTCTTTGTGACGGGAGGCGTGCGCTATGAAATTTGTTGATGAAGTATCCATTCGAGTAAAGGCCGGTGATGGCGGTAACGGTTGCATGAGCTTCCGTCGCGAGAAATTCATCGAGAACGGTGGTCCTAACGGTGGTGATGGCGGTGACGGCGGCTCGATCTACATGATTGCCGACGAAAACCTCAACACCTTGGTCGACTACCGCTACACCCGTCACTTCGACGCCGAACGCGGCTCGAACGGCGGCAGCACCGACTGCACCGGTCGCAAGGGTGAAGAGCTGGTGTTGCGTGTGCCGGTCGGCACGACTGTGATCGACGCCGGCACCCAGGAAGTCATCGGCGACCTGACCAAGGCCGGCCAGCGTCTGCTGGTGGCTCATGGCGGCTGGCACGGTCTGGGCAACACGCGTTTCAAATCCAGCACCAACCGCGCGCCGCGTCAGACCACCCCCGGCAAGCCGGGTGAGCAGCGTGACCTCAAGCTTGAGCTGAAAGTACTGGCTGACGTCGGTCTGCTCGGTTTGCCGAATGCCGGCAAGAGCACGTTCATTCGCTCGGTATCGGCTGCCAAGCCAAAGGTCGCTGATTACCCTTTCACCACGCTTGTCCCGAACCTGGGTGTCGTCAGCGTCGATCGCTGGAAGAGCTTTGTCGTCGCCGATATTCCCGGCCTGATCGAAGGTGCTTCCCATGGTGCAGGCCTGGGGATTCGCTTCCTCAAACACCTGGCCCGGACACGTCTGCTCCTGCACCTCGTCGACTTGGCGCCGCTGGATGAAAGCAGTGCGCCGGATGCCGCTGAAGTCATCGTCAACGAGCTGGTCAAGTTCAGCCCTGCGCTGGCCGACCGCGATCGCTGGCTGGTCCTGAACAAGTGCGACCAGATCCTCGAAGAAGAGCATGAGGCCCGCAAGCAGGAGATCATTGATCGTCTGGAGTGGACCGGCCCTGTCTACGTGATCTCGGCCATCGCCAAAGAAGGCACCGATCGCCTGACCCACGACATCATGCGCTATCTCGAAGACCGTGCTGATCGTCTGGCCAATGACCCGGCCTACGCTGCCGAGCTGGCTGAGCTGGATCAACGCATCGAAGACGAAGCTCGCGCCCAGTTGCAGGCGCTGGATGATCAGCGTGCCTTGCGCCGTAGCGGCGTGAAGAGCGTACATGACATCGGCGATGACGATTGGGATGAGGAAGACGTGGAAGACGAAGATGGTCCGGAAATCATTTACGTCCGCGACTGATCGACTGAAGTAAACTACGACGCCGCTCTTGAAGCGGCGTTTTAGTATCTAGAATTCGGACTCTCTGGCTTAAGGTTGAAAGATCATGCGGAGCAAGGTGACAGGTGCCCAGCGTTGGGTGGTGAAGATCGGAAGTGCGCTGCTGACGGCGGACGGCAAGGGTCTGGATCGCAACGCGATGGGTGTTTGGGTCGAGCAGATGGTGGCCCTGCATGAGGCGGGTGTCGAGCTGGTCCTGGTTTCATCCGGCGCAGTAGCGGCCGGTATGAGCCGTCTGGGCTGGACTGCGCGACCGAGTGCCATGCATGAGCTTCAGGCCGCTGCAGCAATCGGTCAGATGGGTCTTGTGCAGGCGTGGGAATCCAGCTTCGCCGAGCATCAACGGCATACTGCGCAGATTCTGCTCACTCACGATGATCTGTCCGATCGCAAGCGCTACCTGAACGCCCGAAGCACGTTGCGTACTTTGGTTGAGCTGGGAGTCATCCCTGTCATCAACGAAAACGACACCGTCGTCACCGACGAGATCCGTTTCGGCGACAACGACACCTTGGCGGCTCTGGTGGCCAACCTGGTTGAAGCTGATCTGTTGGTCATCCTGACCGACCGTGACGGCATGTTCGACGCCGATCCTCGCAATAATCCGGAGGCGCAGCTCATTTATGAAGCGCGCGCCGATGATCCCGCCCTAGATGCGGTGGCTGGCGGCACCGGCGGTGCGCTGGGTCGTGGCGGCATGCAGACCAAGTTGCGTGCGGCGCGACTCGCCGCCCGTTCCGGTGCGCACACCGTGATTGTGGGTGGCCGCATAGAACGCGTCCTGGCTCGTCTGAGGGCGGGTGAGCGATTGGGCACGTTGCTGTCCCCTGAGCGCGAAATGCTCGCGGCTCGCAAGCAATGGCTGGCCGGGCATCTGCAAACCCGTGGCACGCTGGTGCTGGACGAGGGGGCGGTAAAAGCACTGACCCAAAGCCATAAAAGTTTGCTGCCTGTCGGCGTCAAGCTGGTGCAGGGCAGCTTTCGTCGCGGCGAAATGGTGGTCTGCGTGGCGGCTGACGGTCGCGAGATCGCCCGCGGGCTGACCAATTACAGCGCGCTCGAAGCGCAGAAGATCATCGGTCTGCCCTCTGACGCCATCGTCAAGGAGCTGGGTTACATGGCCGAGCCTGAACTCGTGCACCGTGACAACCTGATTCTGGTCTGAAGTGCATCATCAAAAGAAGGAAGCATACATGCGAGTCATGAAAGGGCTGGTAGGCGCGTTGCTGATGTTGCCGTTGCTGGCATCGGCTGAAGAGATCGGCCAGGTATCTACTGTGTTCAAGATGGTCGGTCCTAACGATCGGATTGTGGTCGAAGCATTCGACGACCCCAAGGTCGACGGTGTGACGTGCTATCTGTCTCGCGCGAAAACCGGTGGGGTGAAGGGTGGTCTGGGCCTGGCTGAAGATCGTGCCGAAGCGTCCATCGCGTGCCGGCAGGTCGGTCCCATTCACTTCAAGGAGCAATTGAAGGATGGCGACGAAGTGTTCAAGGAGCGAACTTCGCTGGTGTTCAAGACGATGCAGGTCGTGCGATTCCTCGACAAGAAGCGCAATACGCTGGTGTACCTCGTTTACAGCGACAAGGTGATCGAGGGCAGTCCGCAGAATGCCGTGACCGCGATCCCGATCCTGCCATGGACACCTGCGCCGGCACCTTGAAGCTGCAGAGGCAAATCGAAGGCAATAAAAAACCGACCCTGGGGTCGGTTTTTTAAAAAGCGAATCGCTTAGGCTGCAGCAGCAAGGTTCAGAGCCTTGATGTGGCCATTCAGGCGACCTTTATGGCGAGCAGCTTTGTTCTTGTGGATGATGCCTTTATCGGCCATACGGTCGATAACTGGCACAGCCAGAACATAAGCAGCTTGCGCTTTTTCAGCGTCTTTAGCGTCGATGGCTTTAACTACATTCTTGATGTAGGTACGAACCATGGAACGCATGCTGGCGTTGTGGCTGCGACGCTTCTCAGCCTGTTTTGCACGTTTTTTGGCGGAAGGTGTGTTGGCCACCGTCGAGCTCCTCGAAAGACTTGGGAAATAGCTAACAAAATAGGCCGCGAATCATGCCGATGAGTTTGACACTTGTCAAGGGCAGTTGATGCGTTCCGCTGAGTGGTCGCAGTGTGGTGCCGAGGTGATTTCTTTCCGGCGTGCGACCTGTAAACTCGCGGGCTTTGGCTCTGAGCTGTTTTGCGGCGCGGAGTATCGCATATATGGAACGCGCTTTGGCGCTTCCTTTGGTCAGGCGTATAACCTTTCGATGAATCTACTCAAATCGCTTGCCGCCGTGAGCTCTATTACGATGCTTTCGCGGGTGCTGGGCTTTGTCCGCGACACCATCATCGCGCGCGCTTTCGGTGCCGGCATGGCCACTGACGCCTTCTTTATCGCCTTCAAGCTGCCCAATCTGCTGCGCCGGATCTTTGCCGAGGGCGCTTTTTCCCAGGCCTTCGTTCCCATCCTGGCGGAGTACAAGAGCCAGCAGGGCGAAGAGGCAACCCGCACATTTGTCGCGTATGTCACCGGCCTGCTGACCTTGGCCCTGGCGATCGTCACGGTGCTGGGCGTCGTATTTGCCCCGTGGGTCATCTGGGCCACCGCGCCGGGTTTTGCCGATACGCCGGAGAAGTTTCAGCTGACCTCGGACCTGCTGCGGGTGACCTTTCCTTATATATTGCTCATTTCTCTGTCATCACTGGCCGGCGCGATCCTCAACACGTGGAATCGCTTCTCCGTACCGGCGTTCGTGCCGACGCTGCTCAATCTGGCGATGATCTTCTTCGCCCTGTTCCTTACGCCCTATTTCCACCCGCCCGTGATGGCGCTGGGCTGGGCTGTGCTGGCGGGCGGTTTGCTGCAGCTTCTTTATCAGCTGCCGCACCTGAAAAAGATCGGCATGCTGGTGCTGCCGCGACTCAACCTGCGCGACACCGGTGTCTGGCGGGTGATGAAGCAGATGCTGCCGGCCATGCTCGGGGTGTCCGTCAGTCAGATTTCGCTGATCATCAACACCATATTCGCCTCGTTTCTTGTCGCCGGTTCCGTGTCTTGGATGTATTACGCCGACCGCCTGATGGAACTGCCTTCCGGGGTGCTCGGCGTGGCGTTGGGGACGATTTTGCTGCCTATCCTCTCGAAAACCTACGCCAGCCGGGATCGCCATGAATATTCGCGGATTCTCGACTGGGGCCTGCGCTTGTGTTTCCTGTTGGTGCTGCCGTGCACCCTGGCGCTCGGGCTGCTTGCCGAGCCGCTAACAGTTTCGCTGTTCCAGTACGGCAAGTTCGACGCCGTGGATGCTGCGATGACCCAGCGTGCGCTGGTCGCGTACTCGGTGGGACTGCTGGGCATCATCGTGATCAAGGTGCTCGCGCCGGGCTTTTATGCTCAACAAAATATCCGCACGCCGGTGAAAATCGCGATCTTCACCCTCATAGTGACTCAGCTGTTCAATGTGCTTTTCGTCTATGTCATCCATCTGGCACACGCCGGTTTAGCGCTCGCGATCAGTGTCGGGGCTTGCCTCAATGCGTTGCTGTTGTTCTGGCAGTTGCGCAAGCAGGACCTGTTTCAGCCGCAGCCGGGTTGGCCGATGTTCCTGGGCAAGCTGATTATCGCGGTGGTGGCGATGTCCGCCGTGCTGCTGGGCCTGATGCATGTGATGCCCGCTTGGTCAGACGGCGAGATGCTGCAGCGATTCCTGCGCCTCGGCGCGCTGGTACTGGCAGGTGTCGTGACGTATTTCGGCACTTTGCTGTTGCTGGGTTTCCGGGTCAGGCATTTCGCTCGCAAGGCGATCCTGTAGGATCAGTCGTCGTTTTCTGCCGGTTAACGTCGATTGTTGTGGTTTGCCCGGATGTGTCGCCTGTCGTAGACGGCGGTGTGTGGTTATAATCGGCCACTTTATGAGCAAGAAGCGCGTTATGCAGCTGGTTCGAGGCCTTCACAATCTGCGCCCGCAGCACCGGGGCTGCGTCGCCACCATTGGCAATTTCGACGGTGTACACCGGGGTCATCAGGCTATCCTGGCGAGACTGCGTGAACGCGCCGTCGAGCTGGGCCTGCCCAGCTGTGTAGTGATTTTCGAACCGCAACCGCGTGAGTTCTTCGCTCCCGACACTGCGCCGGCCCGTCTGGCCCGGCTGCGCGACAAGCTCGATCTGCTGGCTGGCGAGGGCGTTGATCTGGTGTTGTGCCTGGCCTTCAATCAGCGCTTCAGCAAGCTCAGTGCATCCGAGTTTGTCGACACCGTGCTCATCGATGGCCTGGGTGTGAAACACCTGGAGGTGGGTGACGACTTCCGTTTTGGCTGTGACCGCGTGGGCGATTTCGATTTCCTGCAAACAGTCGGCGCCGAAAAGGGCTTCACCGTCGAAGCGGCGCAGACCGTTGAAATCGATGGCGTCCGCGTCAGCAGCACCAAGGTGCGCACCGCGTTGGCCGCCGCAGACTTCACCCTGGCCGAGCATTTACTGGGCCGCCCGTTCGAAATCTCTGGCCGCGTACTGCATGGCCAGAAACTGGCGCGTCAGTTGGGTACGCCCACGGCCAACGTGCAACTCAAACGTCGTCGCGTGCCATTGACCGGTGTCTACCTGGTCAGCGCGCAGATCGATGGCAAGGTATGGCCGGGCGTCGCCAACATTGGCGTGCGTCCCAGCGTGGCGGGCGATGGACGTCCCCATCTGGAGATTCACCTTCTGGATTTTACCGGCGATATCTATGGCCGGCGTTTGACGGTGGTATTCCACCACAAGCTGCGTGATGAGCAGCGCTTTGCCTCCCTTGAGGCGCTCAAGACGGCGATCGATGCGGATGTCGCTGCCGCTCGTGCCCACTGGCACGACCAACCGCTAAACTTTAGAGCCTGAAATGACCGACTACAAAGCCACGCTTAATCTTCCGGACACCGCCTTCCCGATGAAGGCCGGCCTGCCCCAGCGCGAGCCGCAAACTCTGCAGCGCTGGGACAGCATTGGCCTGTACCAGAAGCTGCGCGAAATTGGCAAGGATCGGCCCAAGTTCGTGCTGCACGACGGGCCTCCGTACGCCAACGGCAATATCCACATCGGTCATGCGGTCAACAAGATTCTCAAGGACATGATCGTTCGCTCGAAGACCCTTTCCGGCTTCGACGCGCCTTATGTCCCGGGCTGGGATTGCCACGGCCTGCCGATCGAGCACAAGGTCGAAGTCACCCACGGCAAGAACCTGCCTGCGGACAAGACCCGGGAACTGTGCCGGGCCTACGCGGCCGAGCAGATCGAAGGGCAGAAAGCCGAGTTCATCCGTCTGGGTGTGCTGGGCGACTGGGACAACCCGTACCGCACCATGGACTTCGCCAACGAAGCCGGTGAAATCCGCGCGTTGGCTGAGATGGTCAAGAACGGCTTCGTCTTCAAGGGCCTGAAGCCGGTCAACTGGTGTTTCGATTGCGGCTCTGCATTGGCTGAAGCGGAAGTTGAATATCAGGACAAGAAATCGTCCACCATCGACGTCGCCTTCCCGGTGGCCGATGCCGACAAGCTGGCTGCCGCCTTCGGTCTGCCAAGTCTGGGCAAACCTGCTGCCATCGTGATCTGGACCACCACCCCGTGGACCATCCCGGCAAACCAGGCGCTCAACGTTCACCCGGAATTCACCTACGCACTGGTCGATACCGGCGAGCGCCTGCTGGTGCTGGCTGAAGAGCTGGTTGAGCCCTGCCTGAAGCGATGGAACCTTGAAGGTTCGGTGCTGGCGACGGCCGAAGGTTCGGCGCTCGAGCTGATCAATTTCCGTCATCCGTTCTACGATCGTCTTTCGCCCATCTATCTGGCCGACTATGTCGAGCTGGGCGCGGGCACCGGTGTCGTTCACTGCTCGCCGGCCTATGGCGTCGACGACTTCGTGATCTGCAAAAGCTACGGCCTGACCAACGACGACATCATCAGTCCGGTGCAGAGCAACGGCGTGTACAGCCCGTCGCTGGAGTTCTTCGGTGGCCAGTTCATCTTCAAGGCCAACCAGCCAATCATCGACAAGCTGACCGAAGTCGGCGCGTTGCTGCACACCGAAACCATCACCCACAGCTACATGCACTGCTGGCGCCACAAGACGCCGCTGATCTACCGCGCCACCGCGCAGTGGTTCGTCGGCATGGACAAGCAGCCGACGTCGGGTGACACCCTGCGCAACCGCGCCGTGAAGGCCATCGAAGAAACCAAATTCGTCCCGGCATGGGGGCAGGCGCGCCTGCACTCGATGATCGCCAACCGTCCTGACTGGTGCATCTCCCGTCAGCGCAACTGGGGCGTGCCGATCCCGTTTTTCCTGAACAAGGAAAGCGGCGAGCTGCACCCGCGCACCGTTGAGCTGATGGAAGAAGTCGCTCAGCGCGTCGAGCAGGAAGGCATCGAAGCCTGGTTCAAGATGGACGCTGCCGAGCTGCTGGGTGACGAAGCGCCGCACTACGACAAGATCTCCGACACTCTGGACGTCTGGTTCGATTCAGGCACCACGCACTGGCACGTCCTTCGCGGCTCCCACCCGATGGGCCACGAAAGCGGTCCACGCGCCGACCTTTACCTCGAAGGCTCGGACCAGCATCGCGGCTGGTTCCACTCGTCGCTGCTGACCGGTTGCGCCATCGACAATCACGCGCCGTACCGTGAATTGCTCACCCACGGTTTCACCGTGGACGAGAACGGCCGCAAGATGTCCAAGTCGCTGGGCAACGTCATCGCGCCGCAGACCGTCAACGACACACTGGGCGCGGACATCATGCGCCTGTGGGTTTCGGCGACCGATTACTCCGGCGAAATGGCCGTTTCCAACACCATTCTGCAGCGCAGCGCAGATGCGTATCGACGCATCCGCAACACCGCGCGCTTCCTGCTCTCGAACCTGACCGGCTTCAACCCGGCCACCGACTTGCTGCCAGCCGAAGAGATGCTGGCGCTGGACCGCTGGGCGGTGGATCGCGCCCTGCTGTTGCAGCGTGAACTGGAAGAGCACTACGGCGAATATCGGTTCTGGAACGTCTACTCGAAGGTGCACAACTTCTGCGTTCAGGAATTGGGTGGCTTCTATCTGGACATCATCAAGGACCGCCAGTACACCACCGGTGCCAACAGCACGGCGCGCCGCTCTTGCCAGACTGCGCTGTTCCACATCTCCGAAGCGCTGGTTCGCTGGATCGCACCGATCCTGGCGTTCACCGCCGATGAGCTGTGGCAGTACTTGCCGGGCGAGCGTAACGAGTCGGTCATGCTCAACACCTGGTATACCGAGCTCAGCGAACTGCCTGAAGGCTTCGAGCTTGATCGCGCCTACTGGGAGCGGATCATGGCGGTGAAGGTGGCGGTCAACAAGGAAATGGAAAACCTGCGCGCGGCCAAGGCCATTGGCGGCAACTTGCAAGCCGAAGTCACGCTGTACGCCGAAGACGCGCTGGTGGCGGATCTGTCCAAGCTGAGCAATGAGTTGCGCTTCGTGCTGATCACCTCAACGGCCAGCGTCGCGCCTTTCGTCAGCGCGCCTGCCGATGCGGTGGTCACCGAAGTGGCTGGTTTGAAACTCAAGGTCGTCAAATCCGGCCACGCCAAGTGCGCGCGCTGCTGGCATCACCGCGAGGATGTCGGGGTCAATCCGGAGCATCCGGAAATCTGCGGTCGTTGCGTCGACAACATCAGCGGCGCAGGCGAGGTTCGTCACTATGCCTAATGCATCGGCTGGCCGTATGGGCCGACTGGGTTGGTTGTGGTTGAGCGTGCTGGTGGTGGTCATTGACCAGGCCAGCAAGTTCTACTTCGAAAACCGCCTGGAGTTGTACGAGCAGATCGTCATCCTTCCTGACTACTTCAGCTGGATGCTGGCCTACAACACTGGCGCTGCGTTCAGCTTCCTGGCCGACAGTTCCGGCTGGCAGCGCTGGTTGTTTGCGCTGATCGCGGTCGTGGTGAGTGGGGTGCTGGTGGTCTGGCTCAAGCGGCTCGGGCGCGACGAAACCTGGCTGGCGATTGCCCTTGCCCTGATATTGGGCGGGGCGCTCGGCAATCTGTATGACCGAATCTTCATCGGCCATGTCATAGACTTCATATTCGTGCATTGGAAAGAACACGGCTTCCCGGCCTTCAATGTTGCGGACAGCGCCATTACCGTTGGCGCGATCATGCTGGCTCTGGACATGTTCAAGAGCAAGAAAACCGGAGAGACCGTCAATGACTGATCAGTTGATGACCGAACAGGCTACTCAGGAAACACGCATCGGTCAGAACACGGAAGTCACCCTGCATTTCGCGCTGCACCTGGAAAACGGCGACACCGTCGACAGCACGTTTGACAAGGCGCCGGCGACCTTCAAGGTCGGCGATGGCAGCCTGCTTCCGGGCTTTGAGGCGCTGATCTTTGGCTTCAAAGCCGGTGACAAACGCACGCTTCAAGTGCCGCCGGAAAACGCTTTCGGTCAGCCGAACCCGCAAAATCTGCAGGTCATGCCCCGTTCGCAGTTCCAGAATATGGAGCTGTCGGAAGGGCTGCTGGTGATCTTCAACGATGCGGCGAACACCGAGCTGCCGGGCGTGGTGAAATCGATGGACGATGATCAGGTCACCGTCGATTTCAACCATCCGCTGGCGGGCAAGACGTTGACCTTCGAAGTGGAAATTTTCGAGGTGAAGGCACTCTGAGCATCGCCAGAGCGCCTGGCCCCGGCACTGTTCGGGGCCTTTTCGTTTATATGTTTCATTGCGCGTAGACACGAGGCACATCATGCAAATCAAACTCGCCAACCCACGTGGCTTCTGCGCCGGGGTGGACCGTGCGATCGAAATCGTCAATCGCGCGCTAGAAGTGTTTGGCCCGCCGATCTACGTGCGTCATGAAGTGGTTCATAACAAATTCGTCGTCGAAGACCTGCGCAGCCGTGGCGCGATCTTCGTCGAAGAGCTCGAGCAGGTGCCGGATGACGTCATCGTGATCTTCAGCGCCCACGGCGTGTCGCAGGCGGTGCGCACCGAGGCGGCAGGTCGCGGCCTGAAGGTGTTCGACGCCACCTGTCCGCTGGTGACCAAAGTGCATATCGAGGTCGCGCGCTACAGCCGTGATGGCCGCGAGTGCATCCTCATTGGGCACGCCGGCCACCCTGAGGTCGAGGGGACGATGGGGCAGTACGACGCCAGCAATGGCGGCGCGATTTATCTGGTCGAAGACGAAGCAGACGTCGCCAACCTCCAGGTGAGCAATCCTGAGAACCTTGCCTTCGTGACCCAGACGACGCTGTCGATGGACGACACCAGCCGGGTCATCGACGCCCTGCGCACACGATTCCCGGCCATTGGTGGCCCGCGCAAGGACGACATCTGTTACGCCACGCAAAACCGTCAGGATGCGGTCAAGGTCCTTGCCGATGAGTGCGACGTGGTGCTGGTGGTCGGCAGCCCGAACAGCTCCAACTCCAATCGCCTGCGTGAACTGGCTGAACGCATGTCGACCCCTGCCTATCTGATCGATGGTGCCGAAGACATGCAGCGCAGCTGGTTCGACGGCGTGGGCCGCATCGGCATTACCGCCGGTGCTTCGGCGCCCGAGGTGCTGGTGCGTGGCGTGATCCAGCAGCTGCACGCCTGGGGTGCGACCGGCGAAGACGAGCTGGCCGGGCGCGAAGAAAACATCACCTTCTCGATGCCCAAGGAATTGCGCGTCAAGTCGCTGCTGTAATCCGGTCACTCCGTAACCGCATCATGCGCAGGGCTCGCTGCTGAATCCCTCGGATCGCAGCGTGACCCTGCCGGTCACCGCAATCACCAACTGGTAGCGACTGGCAGGTGCGTCTCTGAGGCACACCGCCAGTGTCCCGTTAGCGTTGTTCAGCAGCCGCCCCGTGTTATCGAAACCAATGCGCACGGCCACTTTGCTGTTGCCCACCACCCTGACGTCACGGTGGCTGGCGAACTCGGCCAGCGACAGCTCACCCTCGTCTCTGAGCTGGTTGCGGTTGCTGTCGACGAACACGTTCCAGCCTCGGCTCCAGTCCTTTTCAAGGGCCTGTATCACCACTGGCTGACTGCGCAGAATCGCCTCTGTGCGAGCCATTCGCAGCCCGCTGGCCAGTTGCTGAGCCGTGTCCTGACGTCGTTGTGAGTCGATCAACTGCCCGAAGGCGGGGATCGCGAGCGTCGCGACGATACCCACAATCACCAACCCTGCCAGCAGTTCAATCAGCGTCAATCCTTGCTGTTTCACGAGCGTCTTCCGTTGAGTTCGGCGCTCAAGCAAACACCCGCTCCGTTGCGCTGACAACCGGTTCGATTGTCAGCCGGTATGTCCGCAAGCCGCCGTTACACATCCTCCGGGCAAACCGCTGCGCATCGACTTCACTGGTCCCTGCACAGCGGACGGCAGAGGTGGGCGATGGCAGGGAAGGCGATGCAATCAGGGATGACATTGATCGAAGTGCTGGTTGCGCTGCTGATCTTCAGCGTTGGCGTATTGGGTGTGGCGATGCTGCAGCTCAACGCGCTGAAGTACACCGACAGCTCGATGCGCAGCATGCACGTCAGTTTCATCGCCCATGATCTTCTCGAGCGAATCCGCGCCAATCCGGGCACCAGTTATGCGCTGGCTTCGCTGAGTCAGGCGCCATCGTCCGGCAGTCTCGCCGTCCCACGCCAGCAAGACCTGTACGACTTCGCGACGCAGTTGAGACGCGCGGTCGGTGACGATGCCGAGGCATCCATTGCGGTGTCGGGATCGAGCGTGACCGTTACATTGAAGTGGGACGATTCCCGCGCCAGCCAGGAGGCCGCACAGAAGCAGACGCTGACGTTGACCGCAGATGTATCTGCCGAGCGGGGCGCACGACCATGAGGCCTTTGGAGAAAGGCTTTGGCCTCGTCGAAGTTATGCTGGCGCTGGTGTTGGGATTGGTGATGTCGCTGGCCTTGGCGCAGATATTCATCAGCTCAAAGAGCAGCTATGCCAGTCAGACATCGTCCGCCAGCCTGCAGGAAGACGCGCGATTCGTGCTCAGCAAAATGGTCCAGGAAGTGCGGCTGGTCGGCATGTTCGGCTGTTTGGGAAAAGTCGACGACGCCAGCGTCGGCAATGGCTTCTCCAAGGCGTTTGAAGCGCCGATCCACTGGGACGCGAGCTCGCAGACACTGAGCCTCGCCACCGCCGGAACCGGGGAGGGCGGAGGCTGGTCGACCTGGGTCATACACACCGACTGCGTGTCATCCGCCACCGCGTACTCCAACGGCCGGGCGCCCCGGCTCGCCGGACATGAGACCGCGATGCCCATTCACAAGCAGGTGTATCGCTTCAACAAGGCCCGCAATGAGCTGTCGCTGAATGGCCAGCCCCTGGTCAGCAACGTGCGCGCGTTCAGCGTGCTGTTCGGCGTTGCCGGTTCGATCAATGACCGCTCCGTTGCGCGGTACGCGGCCACCGCCGAACCCTCGTTGATCCGCAGCATACGGCTGACCCTGACACTGTTCGACCCCGCAGATCGGGCGCAGGAACAGACCATCGACGTCGTTGCCGCCCTCCGTAATCGGCTGGGGTGATCACATGAATATGAATCCACAACGTGGCGCGGTGTTGATCGTCAGCCTGGTGTTCCTGCTGTTGCTGACCCTTTTGGCGACATCGTCGATGCAGAACGCCACCCTCCAGGAAAAAGTGGCGGGCACGCTCAAGCGGCGTGATGCGTCGTTTCAGTCCGCCGAGACAGCGCTGCGCATTGCTGAATCAAACATCCTGTCATCCGGGTTTTCACTGCCGGCCTGTTCGTCGCCAGCGAGATGTTTGCCTCCGCCTGAAGCGCTGACACTTTCCAAAAGCGAAACGGGCGGGGCGTCGGGTGTGAATTGGGTCGCAACGCGGGGTGGTTTCTACGGCATTCAGCATGTCGGCCAAACCGATCAGCCACCCGGTGGCGGAGACGGTCAGTTTCGGATCCTGTACCGCGTGACGGCCATCGGCATTGAGGGCGACTCACGCACCGTGCTCGAAAGCATCCACACCCTGGAGCGCCGCGTAATGTGGCGGCAGCGGCAATGAGCAGACGAACCGGGGGCTTCACCCTGATCGAACTGCTGATTGCCATCGCCATCGTCGCGATTCTCGCCGCCGTCGCGTACCCGCAGTACAGCGAGTACATCCGGAAAACCCGCCGCTCGGAGATCGCCGGGGTGCTGGTTGAAGAGGCGCAGAAGCTTGAGCGGTTTCATTCACGGGCAGGGCAATACTCGGACGTCAGCGGGCCTCCGGCGCTTAGTCATGAGGTGTCGATGGGGAATGGGTTTTATCGGATAGGGGCTGAGCGCAAGGAGCGGACGTTCGCGCTGACCGCTTCGCCGGTTGGCGGAGGAATGATGGCGGGCGATGCGTGTGGGAATTTTGTGCTGGAAAACACTGGCAAGCGCGACAATCTCGAGATGTCGGGGGCTGCCAGTGTGGCGGGGTGTTGGGGGCGCTGAAATGACCTGGATCGGCTACGGCGCCGCGCGTCAGGGCGTTCGTCCGCCGAAAACAGCCACACATCCCCCCGGCAAATATTGAAACAACCGGTTGCTATATAGTTTCTCCATTAAGGAGAGATTAAATGCCCAAACGGTGTCGGGGTTTTACGCTGGTCGAGTTGCTGGTGACCATCACGTTGGTCGGCATCCTCGCCGCGATCGCCATTCCAAGTTTCACCTCTGCTATTCAGAACACCAAGGCCGACACGGAAGTAAGCGACTTTCAGCGTTTCCTTAACTACGCCCGCCAACAGGCTATAAACAGCGGCACTGTCATCCGTGTAACGCCATCGGTGGCGGGTGCTGCCTGGAATACTCAGCTGAGTGCCATTGATCCTGCGGCAACGGCGCCGATTCCCATTCTGCGAGTTTTGCCAGCGATGGACTCTGCATCAGTGCTTGCAGTGAGCGGAAATCCTACTGCGATCGACTTCAACAACCTGGGGGGGTTGGCCGCACCGGTGCCGACGGCGGCTGCTGCCGTAAGCATCACCTACACACGCGGCACCATCACCCGCGTGATCAACATATGCCTGAGCGGCCGTATCGTGTTGGGCGGTTGCTGATGAAGGCCAGAATTGATTCCAGGCAACAGGGCACGACGCTGATTGAGGTGCTGGTTGCCCTGCTTGTTCTAGCCATTGGGCTGTTGGGTGCGGCAGCGCTCCAGTTGAATGCGCTGAAATACACGGACAGTTCAAGGCTCAGCAGCCAGGCAAGCTTTATCGCGTACGACATGATGGATCGCATACG
Organism: Pseudomonas sp. W5-36; assembly: GCF_046540455.1. Classification (NCBI taxonomy): domain Bacteria; kingdom Pseudomonadati; phylum Pseudomonadota; class Gammaproteobacteria; order Pseudomonadales; family Pseudomonadaceae; genus Pseudomonas; species Pseudomonas sp. W5-36. Next base: position 39,279 of record NZ_JAXCIQ010000010.1, read on the forward strand.
TGCCAATCCTGATGCTGACTATAGTTTGACTTCCCTGGCGGCGGTGACTTCTGGTCCCAATCTGACTGTTCCGCGGACGCAGGACCTCTACGACTTCAAGACTAATATCCGAACTCTCGACCCTGTCACGGGGGATGGGACGATTGCGGTGGATTCGGCAAATAAGCGGTTGGTCACCATTACTGTGATCTGGAGTGATGCCCGGGCCACCAACACGGCAACTGCCTTGCAGACCTTCAAAGTTACAAGTCGTGTGGCGATAGACGCGAAGGTGACGCAATGAAGCACCGCGCCATGGGCTTCGGCCTGATCGAGATCATGATCTCGCTGCTATTGGGTTTGCTTATAGTGGCGGGTGTTATTCAGATTTTCATTTCAGCCAAGAACACCTATCTGTCACAGAACGCCTCGGCGGTCATGCAAGAGGATGCACGTTTCATCCTCACCAAGATGGCTCAGGAAATACGCATGGTCGGAATGTTTGGCTGTCTGGCGACGGTCAAAGACTCAAGCGCCAACAGTGACTTCGCCGCTGCGCAAATGACGCCGGTCCGGTGGGATAACGCAACGTCGAAATTGACGCTGGTAACAGCCGACGTGGGAAATAATGGTGGTGTTCCTACCTGGACCGTTGTCTCCGATTGCAAGTCAGGAGCGACCGCTCGGACCGGAACGGCCATCCCTGCCGCCACCGAATTAGCATTTCCAATACGCCAACTCGTCTACCAGTTTGCGAATAAGCAGTTACTTCTTGGGGGGGCTGTCATCGTAAATAACGTGAATGACTTCTCGGTGATGTTTGGTACTGCCAATACGGCGTCGGACACAACGGTTACAGCGTACACCGCGACGCCCGCCAGCATGGCTACGGTGCGCAGCGTCAGGCTGACCCTAGAACTGCAGGACGCAACAGGTCGAGTTAAAAACCAGAAGTTCAGCGTTATGACCGCTTTACGCAACCGTCTCTACTAGGTGTTGCCATCTTGAATGTAACCAGACACAGAGGTGTACAACGTACCCGGGCCCGCGAGCGCGGAATGGCGCTGATCGTCAGTCTGGTGTTTCTGTTGCTGCTGACGTTGATCGGGATTTCATCAATGCAGAACGCTACGCTTCAGGAAAAGATGTCCGGCAGCGTCAAGTTCCGCAACGAGTCCTTTCAGATTGCGGAGGCGGCTGCGCGTATGGGGGAGTCTGCAGTTCAGGCCAGTAATTACAAGCTGGCGACATGCATAAAATGTGCTCCACCTCCGGAAGCTACAAGCGTAACGGGACCGGGTGCCAACAGTACCTCGGGAGTGACCTGGTTCGCGACGACAGGCATGACGGGAGGTTTGTGGGCTGTCCAGAAAATCGCCACAACCAAGGACCCGGTTAACATCAATTCTGTGGGGTGGGATGAAAGTAAGTCGTGGACGCTTTATCGCATCACAGGCGTTGGCATCTCTGGTAACTCACGAACTGTAGTGGAAAGTATTTATGCCAAACGTTGAGTGGTGCCGCAGGGCAAGGCTTTATCTGTGCAAGCTGATGATGGGCGCACTGCTTGGCCTTTATGGCTCGGCCACCGCTTTCGCCGCATTTGTGCCGTCTGATTCTCCCTTGTTAACCGTGGGGTCGGTGACGCCGAACGTCATGCTGCTGGTGGATGACTCCGGGAGTATGAACAGTATCATCTGGGCCTCGGGGTTTGATCCCAACGCGGATCCGGTTCAAGTTTACAGCTGCAATTCGGATTTCAACTGCAGTAATGTCACTGCAATGGATATGACGGACACCAACTTTTTTGTGGGAAACCTGCGTGCCGGCGGCTGCGATAATGGGTATGACGGTTTCTACAAGTTCACCACACGCACGCGCGTCTGTCTCAAACTCCCCGACCCGGTGGGCAACGGGAATACCCGGTACACCACTGCTTACATCAGCTACTTGCTTTACGCCACGTCGTTGTCCAAAAAAGACTACACGGATGATTCGATTCCCGACGATTACAGAATCAGTGTCGCGCGCACGGTGTCTGCCGCGCTGGTGGCCAGCAATCGAAATCTGCGAATTGGCCTGGCCACCTTCAATCCCCCTACGAGCGGAAACGCTGGGCCTGGCGGCAACATCGCAAGGGCGATCAGCGATCTGTCCCAGACGACCGCTACAACTACCGCGCAAGCCAATGCCAACTACAACTCGCTGATCTCGTCCATCAACGGCCTTGCGGCAATCGCCAACACGCCATTGGCTGAAACCTATTACGAGGTGACCCGCTACTTTCGCGGAATGACGCCCTATTACAATACGACGCCTTCGACCTACACCAGCCCGATTCAGTACCGTTGTCAGCGAAACTATGGAGTCGTGATTACCGACGGTCTGCCGACCTACGATCGAACCTTCCCCACGAATGATCCGCTGGGCGGCGCAAGCTTGCCCAACTGGGACGGCAAGAACAACGACGGTGATAACCTCAATGGCGATGGGGAGGGTGACACCCTTTATCTGGACGATATCGCGAAATTCGCCTACGACATCGATATGCGAGCGAGCGGAACCGATGCCGCCGGCAAGAGCTGGGACGCTGCAGATTTCACCAAACAGAACATGTTCACCTACACAGTAGGATTTACAGCAGCCAATGCAATGCTCTCGGACGCGGCCACTTATGGTAAGGGTACTTATTACCAGGCGACGGACAGCGCGGGTCTCAATGCTGCGTTATCCGCGGCTCTGAACGACATCACCTCCCGCGCAGGAACCGGGGGAGGTGTAGCGTCGAATTCATCCACACTGTCCAGCTCATCGGTTTATTTCCAGACGCAATACGATCCGACTGACTGGCGGGGCACAATCAAGGCTTCGGCAATTTTGGCTGATGGAACCGTAAACACCGCATCGCCTATCTGGTCCACCGACAAACAAATCGTTCCGGGCATTACTGCTACTTACGAGTCCTGGAACTCCCTGACCAATGCCGTTATTCCGTTGTCCTTTCCAAGCTTTTCATTGCCCCAACAGACCGTGCTCAACGCCAATCTGCCGCTTGGGATTTCTGGGCTGGATTTAGTGCAATGGAGTAAAGGGACGAACAAAACAGGATTGAAAACACGTACGGTGTTGCTCGGTGATGTGATCAACTCGCCCTTGACGTACGCCTCACCTACGGACAACCCAGCGTCGGACCCTGCCTCTGATAATAGCTATTCCACGTATTTGGATATCAAATCAAACTCAATGAATCCCTCCCTCGTGGTCAACGCCAATGATGGGTTAGTCAACGTGATCGACCCGTCGACGGGTAACAGGCTTTATGGGTACATGCCATCCACCGTTCTCGCGAACCTGCATTACGTCGCTGACCCTAACTACATCAACGGCGTATCTCACAAATTTTTGGTGGATGGGCAAATTTCCATCGTAGATGTCCAGTTTGCTTCGTCCTGGAAAACTCTAGCCATCGGGGGGACGGGCTCCGGTGGCAAGGGATTTTATGCGCTGCAGCTGTTTAATGCCGGTGCTTCTAATACGGTTAAAGCGCTTTGGGACATCAGCAGCGTTAGCACAGGTTTTGCCAACATGGGTTACGCGTATGCCAAACCGGAGGTGGCTCAACTGCCAGACGGCCGATGGGCAGCATTCATCTCTAATGGCTATGGCAGCACCAATGGCGTGGCGTCACTCTTTGTCGTTGATGTCAGCAATGGGGCTCTGATAAGAGAGATCGCCGTCGATACCTCAGGCAACAATGGATTGTCCTCAGTCAAGTTACGCGTCAATGCACAGAGTGTTGTTCAGTACGCTTATGGCGGTGATTTGAAGGGTCAGATGTGGAAGTTTGACTTCACGGGGCAAACCGCATCCACCTGGAAAGTAGGGCTGGGTGGAAGTCCACTGTTCACTGCCTCAGGAGGGGCGAATCAGCCGATCACTGTTCAGCCGGTCGTGGGAAATAATCCGAACGGCGGCAAGATGGTTTATTTTGGCACGGGCAAATTGCTCGAAACCGCGGACAAGACCACGACCGCGACTCAAGCGTTTTATGCGGTCTGGGACAATGACGGGACGAGTGCCAACTATCGCGAAAGCGACCTTGTAGCGCAGGCTATAAATGGGGTCTCAAGCGGAGCTTCTGGGCAGTTTTTTACCACTACCCAAAATGATGTGAATTATGCAGCCAAGAAAGGCTTCTACCTTCCGTTGATCTATAACACCGTCGCGACGGGGGAGCGTGTCATCTATCCGGCGACACTCGCGTTCGGCCGGGTTCGATTTACCACGGCTATCGTCGACACAGGTGATCCATGTTCAAGCTCTGGATCGGGTAGATACGTTGAACTTGATGCATTAAGCGGGCGGATGCTTAGCTATCCGGTTCTGGATACAAACGGTGATGGGCAGGTCAACAGCGCTGACGCTAATTCAAGCGGTATCCTGATAAGCGGTGGCGTGCCTAACGCAGCCGTTACGCTTGATAAAGAGAACGGCAATCAAGCAATTCCTTTGGGCGGTTTAGGTACCCCTCAAACCATCACTGATTTGGGCGGGGTGTCAAACCGACGCATCATGTGGCGACAGATCAGATGAGGAAAGAAAAAATGATGGGCAGTAAATCGAAGGGATTCACCCTCATAGAACTGATGATCGTGGTGGCGATTGTGGGTATTCTCGCGGCGATCGCCTACCCCAGTTATACGGAATATGTGAGGCGCACTCACCGTACCGAGATTGCTGGGATTTTGATGGAGCAGAGCCAGGTATTGGAGCGTTACTTCACCAAGACCGGTAGCTATAAAGACGCGACGGTGACGGCCTCGAATGCTTGGTACACCGTTGCAGTGGTGCCCGCCGATGCGATCTTCACCTTGACGGCTACACCCATAGCCAACTCCATGATGAACGGCGACAAGTGCGGCACCTTCCAGATCACCAATACCGGCGCGCGCACCAACTCCACCGGGCTGTCGAATAAAGACTGTTGGGGCCGTTGAATCCATGCAGATGAACAGGCCGTGGCCGTCGTGCTAAATCAAAACATAGTCATCATCGGCGGAGGCGTCATCGGCCTTCTGACCGCCTTCAACCTCGCCTCCAAAGTCCGAAGCGTAACGCTGATCGACCGATCGGAAGTCGGCCAGGAATCCTCCTGGGCCGGTGGCGGCATTGTGTCTCCGCTTTACCCGTGGCGCTACAGCCCCGCCGTAACGGCACTCTCGCACTGGTCGCAGGATTTTTATCCGCAGCTCGCCGAGCGCTTGCTGGCAATGACCGGCATCGATCCGCAAGTGCACAAGACCGGCCTTTACTGGCTGGATCTCGACGACGAAGCAGAGGCGCTCGAATGGGCAGCGCGTGTGAATCGTCCGATGACATCGGTGGATATTTCTGCGGTCTACGACGCCGTGCCCGTCATGGGCGGCGGGTATTCACGTGCGGTGCACATGGCCGATGTCGCTAACGTGCGCAACCCGCGTCTGGTCAAGTCGCTCAAGGCTGCGTTACTGGCATTGCCCAACGTGGTGATTCGCGAGCACTGCCAGGTCATCGACTTTGTGCGCGAAGGTGATCGCGTCCTGGGTGTCACGACGGACGGGGGCGATGTGCTCGGCGACAGCGTGGTGCTGGCCGCCGGTGCATGGAGCGGTGATCTGCTCGGCAAATTGGGGCTGGCGCTGCCCGTTGAGCCGGTCAAAGGGCAGATGATCCTCTACAAGTGCGCCGCCGACTTTCTGCCGAGCATGATCCTCGCCAAGGGCCGTTACGCGATCCCTCGGCGTGACGGGCATATCCTCATCGGCAGTACACTTGAGCACGAAGGGTTTGATAAGACACCCACCGAAAATGCCCTGGACAGCCTGAAAGCCTCGGCGATCGAACTGATCCCGGCTCTGGCGGATGCGCACGTGGTCGGGCACTGGGCGGGGTTGCGACCGGGGTCGCCTGACGGCATTCCATTCATCGGGCCGGTGCCGAATTATCAAGGCTTGTGGCTGAACTGCGGGCACTACCGCAACGGCCTGGTGCTGGCGCCGGCTTCGTGCCAGTTGCTGACGGATTTGCTGGTGGGGGAAAAGCCGATTATAGATGAGGCGCCTTATGCGCCAGAGGGGAGACTGAAACCATGAGCGGCCATCTCCGACGCCAGTAGGCCTCGAAGAGCTTCGGTACTCGTGAGTAGCTCCGCGAGCAACGCGTCATCGATATCCATGTAGCCTTCGTACTCAGCGAGGTTTCTGCGCTCGTGGCAAAGCGCAAAGAGCCGTACCCGCACTTTATCCAGATTCAGCGTGTGTGGAAGGCACTGAAACACGAGATAGCGGCGGTCCGACCGGTATCCTTTCAGGCGCAGTGCCGACAGCGCCATTGCGTGTGCAGCGTTATAGGCCAGATCAAAACGGCTGGCGTATGAAAGAGCGGAATTATGAGCGTCCAACAGCCTATCAAGGGCCGAGCGGACCAGTCCGATATTCGTTCTTGTCAGCAGGCTCGGCTTTCAATCCGCCGGTACCTACCAAGTTCGCCAAAGGCTCGTTGCCCATTCCGTGGGTTCTCCCTAATCGCTTCCGATGATGTCGATCTTTTCCTGCTCTGCCACTCGGGTCACGAAGCTGTTGCCGGTGGCGAGCTTCGCTTTCCAGTCCGACGGCGTGTAGAGCGTTGGGTTGATGGGCCTGCCCAGCATCTCTTCGAGCCGGATCATACGCTCCATCACTTCGCTGTAGCTGACGCCTTCACCGATCAGCATCAGATCTATGTCGCTGGATGTGTTGGCGGTCCCTTTCGCAACCGAGCCGTAGATAAACGCTCGCTGAATCTGGTCTGCGAAAGGCAGCAACTCCACTCGGAGGTGATCGGCGATGCCGAATGTTTTGCGCACAAGGCCAACCAGTTCGGGGTACACCGGGCTTTCAGGATTCGCCTGATAATGGATTTGGTTGCCCTGCCGGGTTGCGGTCAGCAAACCTGCTGAGTGCAATTTCTCCAGCTCACGAGTTGTGCTGCCTTTGCCGACCTGGACCCAGCGACTGATTTCGTTGGTATAGAAGCTCCGCTCCGGATTGCCGAAGAGCAGGCCCAGCACTCGTTGCTGAGTCGTGGTGAAGAGCGCGTCGCCGATGTTCATAGGGATCTGTCTAGATAAGTCCCAAAAAGGGAACGATAGGTCCCTTTTTGGGACCTGTCCAGCGCGGCGTAATCCATCACTCCAACCCCAACTTCTTCAACCGATAACGCATCGACCTGAACGTCAAATTCAGGCGCTGCGCCGCAGCCGTGCGATTCCAGCGGGTTTCCTCCAGCGCCTGCAGGATGAGCTTGCGCTCGATGCTTTCCAGATAGTCTTCCAGGTTATCGATGTTGGCCAGGCTCGGGCCGTCCTCCTCGGCGGGGCGTGACGGCTCGGCCAGGCGCAGGTCGGCGGTGTCGATCTGATCGTCTTCGCACAGCGTGTATGCCCGCTCAAGCATGTTTTCCAGCTCGCGCACGTTGCCGGGGAAGCGGTAGCCCTTGAGCGCCGCCAGCGCGTTGGGCGGGAGGAGGGTGACAGGCTCGCCGGCAGATTCAGTCAGGCGGCGCAGCACGCTGTTGGCGATCTCTTCGATGTCCTCGCGGCGTTCGCGCAACGGCGGTACGCGCAGCTCGATGACGTTCAGCCGGTAATACAAATCCTGCCGAAAGCGCCCGGCAGCCACTTCCTGATTAAGGTCCTTGTGGGTCGCGCACAGCACGCGAACATCCACCACTTGCTCCTGCTGACCGCCGATGGCGCGAACGGACTTTTCCTGGATCGCGCGGAGCAGTTTCACCTGCATCGCCAGCGGCAGGTCAGCCACTTCATCGAGAAACAGGGTGCCGCCGTGGGCGACCTGAAACAGCCCGTGCTTGTCTTCATGGGCGCCGGTGAAGCTGCCTTTGCGATGTCCGAAGAATTCGCTTTCCATCAGCTCTGAAGGGATCGCGCCACAATTGACCGGCACAAACGGCTGCTCGGCGCGCGGGCCTTGCTCATGAATAAGCCGGGCGACCAGTTCTTTGCCGCTGCCCGATTCGCCGCTGATGTAGATCGGCGCCTGGCTGCGCGCCAGTTTGGCGATCTGCTTGCGCAGCGCCTGCATCGGCGGGGAGCTGCCCAGCAGGCGATGGTCAATGCGGTTTTCTTCGGCAGGCGCGGTGCGCAGGCGCAAGGCGCTGGACACCAACTCACGCAAGCGTGTCAGGTCGACCGGCTTGGTCAGGAAATCGAACGCGCCGGCTTTCAGTGCATGGATCGCCGTGTCGAGGCTGCCATGGGCGGTGATCATCGCCACCGGTACCTGGCTGTGGCGTTTCTGAATGTGTTGCACCAACTCCAGGCCGTTGCCATCGGGCAAGCGCATGTCGGTCAGGCACAGGTCGAACGGCTCGCGGGCCAGCCACTCCTGGGCTTCCTTGACGTTGCGCGCGCTGCGGGTGTCCAGTTTCATCCGACCGAGCGTGATTTCCAGCAGCTCGCGAATGTCCGGCTCATCGTCGACGATCAGGATCTTTTGCCGTTGGCTCATGTTCAGCTCAGCTTGAACGGATGGGCGAAGGTCATTCGCATGCAGCTTCCGCCGCCTTCCCGTGGAATGTAATTGAGGCTCGCCTGATTGCTTTCGCACAACTCGCGCGAGAGATACAGGCCCAGGCCGGTTCCTTTGCTTTCGGTGGTGAAGAAGGGCTCGAAGATTTTCGCCAGATGCTCTTCGGCAACGCCTGGCCCGTCGTCGAGAACCTCCAGTGTAGGCAGTTCGCTGAACGGGGCTTGAAACAACCTTAGCCAAACTTGCGCGTGTTCGTGGAGCTGGCCGCTGTAGCGCAAACCGTTTTGCACCAGATTGCTCATCACCTGCTGCAATTGTTCGGCATCCATCTGCGTACTGAGCACGCCTGCGCCGATGTCCAGATGCACGCTTTGACCCGCCGTCAGCTCATCCCGAAGGTTAACGACGAACGCCTCCAGCCATTGCTTGAGATCGAGCAGATGGGGTTCGGTCTGACGTCGACGAGACAGCTGCAGAACGTTCTCGATCACCAGATTCATCCGCCGCGATTGATCGTGAATGATCTGATTGAGACGCCGGTCCGCCGCGGTCAGTTCCTCCGATTCCAGCAGCAGTTGCGCGGCATGACTGATGGCGCCCAGCGGGTTGCGGATCTCGTGGGCAATACCGGCGGTCAGTCTGCCCAGCGCGGCCAGTTTGAGCTGCTGGGCCTGTTGGGAAATCTGCGACAGGTCATCGAGAAATACCAACGTGTGGCGATGACTGCCGCGCGCCAGGGCGATGAACCCCGGACGCAGCACCGGGCCAATGGCCGAGGTGGTGATGCTGCGCGGGGCCATTGACGGATTGGTTATCCACTGACCCAGGCGCTCGACCAGCTGGGGCGAGTAAACATCGATGATTTCCCCCAGCAAGCGCTCGTGGCCCAGTAAATTCAGCGCGCTCTGGTTGGCGAGCAGTACTTTGTGGTCCTCGTCGAGCACCAGAATGCCGGTGCGCATGCGCTGCAGGATCAGCGCGTTGAGTTCTTCAAGGTTGTCGACGTCAGCGGCGCGACGTTCGGCGATGTCTTCACTGAGCTGCAAGCGGCGTGACAGGGCCTGAACCAGCAGTGCCGCCGCAAAACACAGGGCGCCCAGCGAGCCGGCCTGCACGAAATGATTGGCGGCAGAGGGCTTGTGATAGCTGATGTAGAAGGTCAGATAGATGATGCCGATGGCTGACAGCGCGGCAATCAGCAGGCCGGTTCGCTTGCGCAGGAGCACATTGCTGATTGCCACCGAGGCGATGATCAGGTTGCCAATGCCGCTCGGTGCACCGCCCCCGGCGTAGAACAGCGCCGCCAGCATCAGCGTGTCGGCCATGGCGAGGGAGAACAGTTGCCCCTGGCGGCTCGGGCGTTCGAGCAGCACCACGACAAGGATGTTGAAGACCAGATACAGCCAACAGCCGATGCGGAACAGCTCGATGTCGGCCAGCTCCAGCAGTTCGGCATCCAGGCTGCTGGAGATCAGCAGCACCAGCAGCACGCCGATGCTCAGACGGTACAGGTGATACAGCCGCAGGATGCGTTGGGCCTGAGGCGTCGCCAGCGACAGGCTGTCAGCGGTCACGTGCAGCGGGGCCCTGCAAACGGTGCGCTTCGGTGCAATACCATTGCTGGTTTTGGCTCAGCGCGCGATCGCGGGGGACATGCACGCCACATTGCGCGCAACGCACCATGGGCGCTGCGTCGAGCTCCGGCGTTGCGGGCTTCTGGCGTGGTGCAGGGCCGTTGACCAGGCGTTTGAAAAACCAGACGACCGCCACAATCAGGGCGAGCCACATAATCAAGCGAATCATGTCTGTCAGCTTATGAAGTGAAGAGCGCGCAGTGTAGCCAAGCGGATGTCGGGCGCACAGTCATCTCCATCGCCGGATGCTGTCGGAAAGTGGTCGGGCATGAAAAAAGGCCCCGAAGGGCCTCTTTTAGCTGACGTTTGGCAGGGACTGAATCAGTCGAACAGGCCAAAGGTCATGTAGCTGAAGATCGAGCGGCTTTTCGGCGTGCCGTCGTCGTCATCGTTTTTCTTCTCTTCGTCAGCCGACTGGTTCTCAGGCAAGAGTTCGGCAGGGATGGCTTCCTTGGCGTCCTGATACTGCTTGATCACGTCCTGGTTGGCGCGGGTTTGTCCTGGCGGCAGCGGCGGACGGCTTTCAATCAGACCCAGGGTCGCCTTGGACAGCCAGGAGCGGTTGTCGGCTTCTGCCGTGCGCGCTTCGAACTTGCCATCTACCAGCTGCGGGTGATCCGGATAGTTGGTTTTCAGGACTTCCAGGCTGGTTTCAGCCAGGTCGTCCAGGTGCAGACGCTGATAAGCCTCGACCATGACCGCCAGGCCGTCACCGACCGATGGGGTTTCCTGGAAGTTTTCGACAACGTAACGACCGCGGTTGGCCGCTGCGACGTAGGCCTGACGGGTCAGGTAGTAGTCGGCAACGTGAATCTCGTAGGCCGCCAGCAGGTTGCGCAGGTAAATCATGCGCTGCTTGGCGTCAGGGGCGTAGCGGCTGTTCGGGTAGCGGCTGGTCAGCTGGGCGAACTCGTTATACGAATCGCGAGCAGCGCCCGGGTCACGCTTGGTCTGATCCAGCGGCAGGAAGCGGGCAATGATGCCGACGTCCTGGTCGAACGAGGTCAGGCCCTTGAGGTAATAGGCGTAGTCGACGTTCGGATGTTGCGGGTGCAGACGAATGAAACGCTCGGCCGCCGACTTGGCAGCCTCGGGCTCGCCATTCTTGTAGTTGGCGTAGATCAGCTCGAGTTGCGCCTGGTCAGCATAGCGACCGAACGGATAACGCGACTCCAGCGCCTTGAGCTTCTCGGTGGCGCTGTTATAGCTGTTGTTGTCCAGATCGGCCTGCGCCTGCTGGTACAGCTCGACTTCACTGAGGTTTTCGTCGATGACTTCTTTCTTCGAAGAACAGGCAACAGTAAGTCCGAGGATGGCTATCAGCAGCAGGTGTTTCACTTGCATGGCGGCTTGCGTCCCTATAACGGCCTGCTGTCTTGCGCAGGACCGTCCTGTTATGATGGGCGCCCCGTGGAACCCCCGGGACAAAAGACGCCGTATTTAACCACAAGCGCACAGCCGAAACCAAAGGCCAGTGCCACCTCCTAGTTTGAGCATGTCTGAGATCATAGAACTCCGCGCAGAGGTGCCGTCCGAATTGGGCGGTCAACGCCTCGACCAAGTCGCCGCCCAACTATTCGCAGAGCACTCGCGCTCGCGCCTTTCCGCCTGGATCAAAGACGGCCGCCTGACTGTGGATGGCGGCGCTTTGCGCCCGCGTGACATCGTGCATGGCGGCGCCGTTCTGCTCCTCAAAGCCGAGCAGGAAGCCCAGGGCGAGTGGATCGCGCAGGACATCGAGCTCGATATCGTCTACGAAGACGACCAGATCCTGGTGATCAACAAGCCGTCCGGTCTGGTGGTGCATCCGGCAGCAGGTCATGCCGACGGCACCCTGCTCAACGCTTTGCTGCATCACGTGCCGGACATCATCAATGTTCCGCGTGCCGGCATCGTGCACCGCCTGGACAAGGACACCACCGGTCTGATGGTGGTCGCCAAGACCATCCAGGCGCAGACGCAACTGGTCACCCAGCTGCAGAATCGCAGCGTCAGCCGCATCTATGAGTGCATCGTCATCGGCGTGGTGACCTCGGGTGGCAAGATCAACGCACCCATCGGTCGTCATGGCCAGCAGCGTCAGCGCATGGCGGTCATGGAAGGCGGCAAGCCTGCGGTCAGCCATTACCGGGTTCTGGAGCGTTTCCGTTCGCACACCCACGTGCGGGTGAAGCTGGAAACCGGGCGTACCCACCAGATCCGCGTGCACATGGCCCACATCAACTTCCCGCTGGTCGGCGATCCTGCCTACGGCGGTCGTTTCCGGATTCCGCCTGCAGCCAGTGTCACCATGGTCGAATCGCTGAAACACTTCCCGCGTCAGGCGCTGCATGCGCGTTTCCTTGAACTGGATCATCCGACGACCGGTAAGCGCATGAGCTGGGAATCGCCGCTGCCGGACGACTTTGTCTGGCTGCTGACCCTGCTCAAGCAAGACCGCGAAGCGTTCATCGGATGACTGAGCGCGTGACGGACTGGCTGTTTCCCGACTGGCCTGCGCCTGCGGGTGTCAAAGCGTGCGTCACGACGCGTTCGGGCGGTGTCAGTGTGGCGCCGTTCGACAGCTTCAATCTCGGCGATCACGTTGATGACGATCCGGCAGCCGTTGCACATAACCGTTCGGCGCTGACCACTCGCCTGCACGTTCAGCCTGCATGGCTGAAGCAGGTTCATGGTATTGACGTCGTCGAGGCTGCACCGGCAGATGTACTTCAGGCTGATGCCAGCTGGAGCCGAACCCCGGGCGTTGCCTGCACCATCATGACGGCTGATTGCCTGCCGGCGCTGTTCTGCAACAAAGCCGGTACTCAGGTCGCCGCTGCCCATGCAGGTTGGCGCGGTCTGGCGGCAGGTGTGCTTGAGGCGACTGTGGACAGTTTTGCCGATGCGTCATCCGAGATCCTCGTCTGGCTTGGCCCTGCCATCGGGCCGCAGGCATTCGAAGTCGGTCCCGAAGTGCGTGAAGCCTTTATAGCCATGCACCCCGAGACGGCCGATGCGTTCGTGCCGGGCGCCAACGCCGGCAAATTCATGGCCGACATCTATCAGTTGGCGCGTCTGCGTCTCGCTGCCCACGGTGTCACAGCGGTCTACGGCGGCGGTTTTTCGACCTATAACGATGAGCGCTTCTTTTCTTATCGCCGTGGCGCACGCACTGGACGCTTCGCTTCGCTTGTCTGGGTCGAAGCCCGTTAGCCTCCGCCGCTCCACTCTTTCCTCCCGAATCCTCTCCTTCAAGCTAATGTTGACCCATGTCAACCAGTGCGCGCTTGAATCCTGCCTAATCGACCGCATCTAAAGAACCATCTGGCAGGTTTTCTTTATTAGGTGTGTTCATTACTCCGGCCTGCCCATATAGGAAGGTGAAGAATGCGTATTGACCGTTTAACCAGCAAATTACAACTCGCTCTCTCAGATTCTCAATCACTGGCGGTGGGCCTGGACCATCCGGCTATCGAACCCGCGCACCTGATGCAGGCGCTGCTTGAGCAGCAGGGCGGTTCGATCAAGCCTTTGCTGCTGCAAGTGGGCTTCGATATCAACAGCCTGCGCACCGCGCTGACCAAAGAGCTCGACCAACTGCCGAAGATCCAGAACCCGACTGGCGACGTGAACATGTCGCAGGATCTGGCGCGCCTGTTGAACCAGGCCGATCGTCTGGCTCAGCAGAAGGGCGATCAGTTCATCTCCAGCGAGCTGGTGTTGCTCGCCGCGATGGACGAGAACAGCAAACTCGGCAAGCTGCTGCTCGGCCAGGGCGTCAGCAAGAAAGCCCTGGAAAACGCCATCAGCAACCTGCGGGGCGGCGATGCTGTCAACGACCCGAACGCCGAGGAATCCCGTCAGGCGCTGGACAAGTACACCGTCGACCTGACCAAGCGCGCCGAGGAAGGCAAGCTCGACCCGGTGATTGGCCGCGACGACGAGATCCGTCGGACCATCCAGGTACTGCAGCGTCGGACCAAGAACAACCCTGTGCTGATCGGTGAGCCTGGCGTGGGTAAAACCGCCATCGCCGAGGGCCTTGCCCAGCGCATCATCAACGGCGAAGTGCCGGACGGACTGCGAGGCAAGCGTCTGCTGTCGCTGGACATGGGCGCACTGATCGCGGGTGCCAAGTTCCGTGGCGAATTCGAAGAGCGCCTGAAAGGCCTGCTCAACGAACTGTCGAAGCAGGAAGGTCAGATCATTCTGTTCATCGACGAGCTGCACACCATGGTCGGTGCCGGCAAGGCCGAAGGCTCGATGGATGCCGGCAACATGCTCAAGCCGGCGCTGGCCCGGGGTGAGTTGCATTGCGTGGGCGCCACGACGCTCAACGAGTACCGCCAATATATAGAGAAGGACGCTGCCCTCGAGCGTCGCTTCCAGAAAGTGCTGGTGGATGAGCCGAGCGAAGAAGACACCATCGCCATCTTGCGCGGCCTCAAAGAGCGCTATGAGGTTCACCACAAGGTGGCGATCACTGACGGCGCAATCATTGCGGCCGCCAAGCTCAGCCACCGCTACATCACCGACCGGCAACTGCCGGACAAAGCCATCGACCTGATCGACGAAGCCGCCAGCCGCATCCGCATGGAGATCGACTCCAAGCCGGAAGTGCTCGACCGTCTTGAACGTCGCCTGATCCAGCTGAAGGTGGAAGCGCAGGCGCTGAAGAAGGAAGATGACGAGGCCGCGATCAAGCGCCTGGAAAAACTCCAGGAAGAGATTCAGCGCCTTGAGCGGGAATACGCCGACCTCGAAGAAATCTGGACCTCCGAAAAAGCGGAAGTGACCGGTTCTGCACAGATCCAGCAGAAGATTGAGCAGTCCCGCCAGGAACTGGAAGCGGCGCGGCGTAAGGGCGACCTCAACCGCATGGCCGAATTGCAGTACGGGGTCATCCCCGATCTGGAACGCAGCCTGCAGATGGTCGACCAGCACGGCAAGCCGGAAAACCAGCTGCTGCGCAGCAAGGTGACCGAGGAAGAGATTGCCGAAGTCGTGTCCAAGTGGACCGGCATTCCGGTTTCGAAGATGCTCGAAGGCGAGCGTGACAAGCTGCTGAAGATGGAAGAGCTGCTGCACCAGCGGGTAATCGGCCAGAACGAAGCGGTCGTCGCCGTGGCCAACGCGGTGCGCCGGTCGCGTGCCGGGTTGTCGGACCCGAATCGTCCGAGCGGCTCGTTTATGTTCCTTGGCCCAACCGGTGTGGGTAAGACCGAGCTGTGCAAGGCGCTGGCGGAGTTCCTGTTCGACACCGAAGAGGCCATGGTGCGCATCGACATGTCTGAGTTCATGGAGAAACATTCCGTGGCTCGTCTGATCGGCGCGCCACCTGGCTATGTCGGGTACGAAGAGGGCGGTTATCTGACCGAAGCGGTACGCCGCAAGCCTTACTCGGTCATCCTGCTGGACGAAGTCGAGAAAGCGCACCCGGACGTCTTCAACGTCCTGCTGCAAGTGCTCGAAGACGGGCGTCTGACCGACAGTCACGGGCGTACGGTGGATTTCCGTAATACCGTGATCGTCATGACCTCCAACCTCGGCTCGGCTCGCATCCAGGAGCTGGTGGGTGATCGGGAAGGGCAGCGCGCGGCGGTCATGGATGCGCTCACCACGCACTTCCGTCCGGAGTTCATCAATCGGGTGGACGAAGTGGTGATCTTCGAACCGCTGGCCCGCGATCAGATCGCAGGCATCACCGAGATCCAACTCGGCCGACTGCGCAAGCGTCTGGCGGAGCGCGATCTGGGACTGGAGCTGTCCAGCGAGGCGATGGACAAGCTGATCGCTGTCGGCTACGACCCTGTGTATGGCGCGCGGCCGCTCAAGCGGGCCATCCAGCGCTGGATCGAAAACCCGCTGGCTCAGTTGATTCTGTCGGGTGGCTTCATGCCTGGTACCAGCATCAGAGGCACGGTGCAGGACGACGAGATCGTCTTTGGCTGATTCGCACTTCTATATAGAGGCGCAGAGGGCTCTCCTGGTGGGGGCCCTTTTTTATGCGGGGTGATTTATTCGCCGAGCGCAGGATTTTCGCGAGGTTGAGGGCGATCCGCAAAAAATTCGCAAATCATTGTCTTGAAAGCAATTTAGAGGGTTGACAGGTGTTTCTGGAAATGTAGAATAGCGCGCCTCAGAGACGTGAACGCAGCGATGCAGACAGGTCGAAGAGGCTGAAAATGCGGTAGGTTCAGTGAGGTAAACGCCAGATTCGTTTGGTGCGAAATTACTGAATTTGTTGTGTTGAAGCGCGTCAAACGCTGCATCTGAAATTGATAGATTTGAAAAGATCGTTCCGTGATAGCTCAGTCGGTAGAGCAAATGACTGTTAATCATTGGGTCCCAGGTTCGAGTCCTGGTCACGGAGCCAATTTCAAGAGGTAGTACCGTCGGGGTATAGCGCAGTCCGGTAGCGCGCCTGCTTTGGGAGCAGGATGTCAGGAGTTCGAATCCCCTTACCCCGACCATTATTTGGGTCGTTAGCTCAGTTGGTAGAGCAGTTGGCTTTTAACCAATTGGTCGTAGGTTCGAATCCCACACGACCCACCATTTTTGACCTGGCTTCATCGGGTTGGATCTTAGGGAGTGACGCCATTCGCGTCACCCGCTCTGGAAACGCCTTAGGGTGTTTTCATGTTTCACCGGGGTATAGCGCAGTCCGGTAGCGCGCCTGCTTTGGGAGCAGGATGTCAGGAGTTCGAATCCCCTTACCCCGACCATTTTCGCCTAAGCAGTATTCGGGCAGAAAATACCGCTTCAACGCCACTCGCGCTGAAGCTACAAAAAAGCGTCCTTCGGGACGCTTTTTTCGTTTCTGGCCTTCACTGAGCCTTGGGCGGATTAGCCCAGTACGCCTCGATCTGATTCTTCAGGTCATCCGGGATCGGCGCGAAGTCCAGCGAGCGTGCGTGTTCCTGCCCGCTCTCCAGCGTCCAGCGAAAGAAATCCTGGACGGTCTTCTGACGATCAGCGTCCTTGGGTTGCCTGTACATCACGATGAACGTCGCGGCGGTGATCGGGTAAGCGTTTTCCCCCGGCGCGTCGAGCATCGACAGGTCAAAATCCTTCGCGTTTTTCCAGTCTGCCGTCGCGGCTGCCGCCTGAAAGCTTTCGGTGCTCGGCGTCACGAACGTGCCGGCAGCGTTCTGCAACAGCCCATAATTCAACTTCTGCTGTTTGACGTAGGCGTACTCGACGTAGCCGATCGAGTTCGGCACCTGTTTCACGTACGTCGCCACGCCCTCGCTGCCCTTGCTGCCCATGCCTACCGGCCAGTGCACCGATGCGCCTGCCCCGAGCTGACTCTTCCATTGCGGGCTGACCTTCGCCAGATAGCTGACCCAGTTAAATGTGGTGCCGGAATCATCCGAGCGATACACGACGCTGATTTTCGCGTCAGGCAGTTTCACGCCCGGGTTCAGGGCTGCGAGGGCCGGGTCATTCCATTTGCTGATCTTCCCCAGGTAGATGTCGGCCAGCACTGGGCCTGTGAATTTCAGGGTGCCGGGTTTTATCGAAGCGATGTTGATGACCGGTACGATGCCGCCGATCACCGAGGGAAACTGCTGCAGCCCGAAGGATTGCAGGTCTGCCGAGCTCATCGGCCGGTCGGTCGCACCGAAATCCACGGCGCCTTCCTTGATCAGCGCAATGCCTGCGCCAGAGCCGATATATTGGTAGTTAACCTTGATCTGGGTCTTCTGGTTGTAGTCAGTCGCCCACTTGTACAGCACCGGATAAATAAACGTGGAGCCGGCGCCGGTGACCTCGGACGCTGCGGCTGCCGTGGCGGCCATGGATAGATTGAGCGCGATGCCAAGGCCTGCGGCCAGCATCAGTCGGGAGAGCTGCGACATGGATGACTTCCTGTAATCGAGCGACATCGGGGTGAGATGCGTTGATGGGATCACAGCAAACAGCACGTTTTTATGACAAGGCGTGACAGAATTCCTTCTTTGATAGCGTGATCAATTGCCACGGCCAGGTCAGTTATTTACACGTCGCTCCGGTGCGGATTCATGAGGCCGGGTATAGACTTCAGGCAGTCTTTTCAGGATCGGCCGTGTTATGAAGTCGCCAACTCCTTCATTCGAGCAACAGCGACTTGAAGCGCTGCATCTTCTCGAAGTACTCGACACCCCACCCGAGGTCGCGCTGGACCGGATCACTCGTCTGGTGGCGCAAGTGCTGAACGTGCCTATTGCCCTGATATCGCTGGTGGATCAGGACCGCCAGTGGTTCAAGTCCCGAGTGGGGCTTGAGGCTGTCGAGTTGCCGCGGGAGCTCGCTTTCTGTGCGCACGCCATCCTTGAGGCCACCGAGCTTGTGGTGCCCGATGCCATCGAGGACGCGCGGTTCTGCAACAGCCAACTGGTCACCGGCGATCCCCATGTCCGCTTTTATGCCGGCGTACCCATACGCACCAGCCAGGGCTTCGCTGTGGGCACGCTTTGCGCCATTGACGCACGGCCCAGAATCCTTACCCCAGACGAGCTGTCCATCCTCCACGACCTGGCCGAGATCGTCAGCCGCGAAATGCAGCTGCGGGAAAACCTGATGCTGACGCGGATTCAGAAGAACCGCTCCGAAGCAATGTTTCAGGCCAGCGAGGCAGGCTATCGCTCGATGTTCGAGCTGGCCTCGGTGGGCATTGCGCTGGTTGCGCCGGATGGTGGCTGGATCAGCGTCAACGCCGCGCTGTGCGACGTCCTTGGCTACGCACCCGATGAGCTCAAGCACCTGACGTTTCAGGACATCACTCACCCCGACGATCTGGACAGTGATCTTGAGATGCTGCATCAGTTGAGTGTCGGCCAAATCAACAGCTACCAGATGGAGAAGCGCTACCTGCGCAAAAACGGCAGCTCGGTCTGGGTCAATCTGAGCGTCACGAAGAAGCTGTCCGAAGCCGGAGAGCTGGAATATTTCATCTCCATCATTCAGAACATTCAAGCGCGCAAAGAGCTTGAGCAGGAAGCCCGACATGACGCCCTGACCGGGCTGCACAATCGCCGCGCGCTGGACTCGCTGTTGCCGATCGCTCAGGCCCGTGCCGACCGCTCCAGGTTGCAGCTGGCGTTGATGTTCATCGATCTGGATGGGTTCAAAGTCATCAACGACAGTTACGGGCACGATGCCGGGGATGATCTGCTGCGCGCTGTTTCCACACGTTTGCAGAGCTGCATTCGCAGGACTGACAGCCTGGTGCGGCTGGCCGGTGATGAATTCATCGTGATCCTGGAAGGCATCACGCCGGGTGTGGAGGAGGCCCGCGAAGTGGCTCAGAAACTCCTAGTCGCGATTGCACAGCCCTTTACAATCAAAGGCGATGTCATTCGCTGCAACGCCAGCATCGGCTTTTCTATGTACGAACCCGGCTCGGGCAAGGCCCCTGACGAACTCATGCGCGAAGCCGACCGCTGGATGTACAAGGCCAAGCATCTGGGCAAAGGGCAGGTGATGCCTTAGCGCAGGCGTGCGCTCGTGGCAGACGAGTTGCGAGGGCGGTTGGGCGGAACGGGGAGAGGTGAGGCCCGCCGCATTGGCGCGGCGGACCTGCAGGGCTGATTCTTAGTGCAGCTTCATCCGTGGCTCGGTGCCGCGGCCGATTCGGCTGCCCAGCATGAGCATCAACGTGCGGAACATGCCGTAGAGTGCCATCTGGTGCATGCGGTACAGCGAAACGTAGAACATCCGCGCTAGCCAGCCTTCGAGCATGACACTGCCGGTCAGATTCCCCATCAGATTACCGACTGCCGAGAACTTCGACAGCGAGATCAGCGAGCCGTAGTCCTGATAGCGATACTCGGGCAGTGTGCCGCCCTCGATGCGCAGCTTCAGCGATTTCACCAGCAACGACGCCTGTTGATGCGCCGCTTGCGCACGGGGCGGGACATTGCGGTCGGTGCCTTTTTGCGGGCAGGCCGCGCAGTCGCCGAAGGCGAAGATACTGTCGTCGCGGGTGGTCTGTAGCGTCGGACGCACCTGCAGCTGATTGATGCGGTTGGTCTCAAGACCGGCAATGCCCTCCAGAAACGCCGGAGCGCGGATGCCCGCCGCCCAGACCTTCAGCGTTGCAGGAATCACCTGACCGGTCGCAGTCACCAGGCTGTCAGCCGTCACCTCGCTGACCGCCGAATTGGTCAGCACCGTCACGCCGAGTTTCTCCAGCGTCTTGTGTACCGGGCCGCCAATACGCTCCGGCAGCGCAGGCAGAACGCGCGGCCCTGCCTCGATCACCGTGATACGCAGGTTTTCCGGCTTGATCTGGCCGAGCCCGTAGGCCGCCAGTTCATGCGCAGCGTTGTGCAGCTCTGCAGCCAGCTCGACACCGGTCGCGCCGGCACCGACGATGGCGACGTTGATTTCTTCGGCCGCATCGTTCTGGCTGGCGTGGGCCTGCAAATAGCGATTCAGCAATTGCTGATGGAAGCGCTCGGCCTGCTTGCGCGTGTCGAGGAAAAGGCAGTGCTCAGCCGCGCCTTTGGTGCCGAAATCATTGGTCGTGCTGCCCACGGAAATGACCAGCGAGTCGTAATCCAGGCTGCGCGCCGGGACCAGCGCACTGCCGTTTTCGTCGAGGGTCTCGGCCAGGTGGATCTGCTTGTTCTCGCGGTCCAGCCCGGTCATGCGGCCCATCTGAAACTGAAAATGGTTCCACTTGGCTTGCGCCACGTAGTTCAGTTCGTCCTCATAAGAGTTGAGCGAACCGGCGGCCACTTCGTGCAGCAGTGGTTTCCAGATGTGGGTCAGATTGGCGTCCACCAGCGTGACGCTGGCCTTGCCTTTCTTGCCGAGGGTTTTACCCAGACGGGTAGCCAGTTCCAGACCGCCAGCGCCTCCGCCGACAATCACAATACGATGGGTCATGGGGGTATCTCATAAGGCTTAAGGAATTCTGTGTCAGCGAAATCCGCGCGAGCGCAAGGCAGCTCATAGCGTCAGATCGCTCGGCAAACGGGTCAACGGGCCCGGTCCGAGCACCACCACAAGGAGCAGCCGAAGCCAAAAAGGCCAGCGCTCGACTTGGGGTGGGGGCTCGAATGTACGCTTCGACACGCGCTGGGTCGGCAGGTTTCAGGCCGCTGATCATTTGAGGCGCTTTATCAACATTGACCCGGATCAGGAGGCGGCGCTGTTGGCTGCGTTAAAGTCATGGACGCTCGGTTCGATCGGCTCGATACACAACACGTCGTCCAGACGCACGATGCCGCTTTGTATCACCCGCGCGGTGATTCCGCCATGGCCGCGAACGGCCTGAAAGATGCCGTGGCCGAGGCGTTGCTCAAGGCGCGCGCAGGGCTGGCACCAACCGGTGGTTTCGAAGATCGCCTGACCGATGCGGAAGCGTCGGTTCTTCAGGCTGAACAGGTTGATGCCGCTGATCACGATGTTGCGTCGCAAATCCTGGGGCAACACCGGATTGTCCTCGGGCCGCCCCATCAGCGAACTGACCACTGCAAAGTGTTCCCACTGGATCAGCGTCACCTGTCGAGCGTTGCGCGGGCCGGGGCGGGCATGATCGCCCGTCAGGCCTGCTTCGCGACGGGCTTCCACGGCGTCCAGCTCAACCATCTCGCCCCGGGATTCCGGGCGCACACCAATCCAGCGCACACGCCCGCGCTGGGGTACATCGGCGATCAATTCCTGCAACGGGCTCATAAACTGATTCCTACATCAAACACCACGCTGCGGCCCAGATTGGTCCGCAGGAAATCCGGGGCATCCGGATGGGCGAACAATACCCGGGCGAAGGTCGGCCCGACCAGCGAGAGTGACCGCCAGCCCTGACGCAAATACTCGGTGGGCGGCGGAAAGTGGCTGTTCAGGTCGAGGACCTCGCGCTTGAGGCTAGCGAAGGCAATGATGTCCAGCTCGCCCACATCCAGCCCACGCTCTTTGTAGTTGTGGGCCTTTTTGCGCAGCGTGGGTGCCAGGCGTCGGAGCAGCTCGGCAGCGGGAATGCGCTTGGGTTTGGCTTCGCGCCGCACCAGTTGGCTGAGGGAAAACGCGCTGCGTCGACGTTGCAGTTCTTCACGCCACTCATCGTTGAGCCGACGGCCTTCATCCAGAACAAAGAACACTTCAAAACACGCGTCGCGAAACAGTACGTCCGGCGGCTCTTGCCCGGCAGGCAGGAAGTCGTCAGTACGATGGGGAATATTCAGGCCCTGCAGCAACCGCTCGCACACCCAACGTTCGCGCTCCCACTTGCGCGCATTGGACAGAAACGCATTGGCTTGCTCGGCCTGGCTCGTCAAAAGACGCAGATAATCAGAGTCATCCATGGCGCCAAGCTTAACGCTGCTGAGGGGATAAGAAATACTGGAGCGGAGATAAAGTTGGGCGGGGCGGTGCTTATCGGCTCAAGAAATTGCCGCTAGCCCATTGTGGGAGTGTGCTTGCTCACGAAGACGGCATTGGAACTGCTGGATATCCAGCGGATGTACCGGCCTCTTCGCGAGCAGGCACGCTCACACAAAACGTCATCCCGCTCGCCGCTCGCTTTTGTTGACGGGATGCTCTCAGCTCTTGGGAGATGTGGCAGCACTGGCGTTGTCCGTTCTGTGTGGCTGCCAAGTTTGATCAATGCTGACGAGGGTCGAAGTCACCCGAAAACAGCTCGTCTTCAGCATCCGGCGCCACCGGAATCGCATGTTCTTCCGACGCCCAGGCGCCCAGGTCGATCAGCTTGCACCGGTCCGAACAGAACGGCCGAAATTTACTCTCCGGCGTCCATTCCACGGGCGCTCCGCAGGTTGGGCAATCGACGGTCATTGGTTGGCTCATCATTGGCCTCCACGCAAAGTTAAATAAAAGTGATGCAGACGCTCCACCTCGCTTTTCAGCCAGGCCGGGTCACGGTCATTGACGATTACATCGTCGGCCCGGCTCAAGCGCTCCTCGCGACTGGCCTGCGCTTTGAGAATCGCCCGCACCTGTTCCTCGTTGGTCTTATCGCGCAACACTGTGCGCTGGATTTGCACCGATTCCGGCACATCAATGACCAACACCCGCTGAACCATCTGGTGCTGAGAAGTCTCCAGCAACAACGGCGACACCAGAATCGCGTAAGCCGATTCAGCGCGCGCCAGGTACTGACGGATTTCCTCGCGGATCAGCGGATGCAGCAGGCTTTCGAGCCAGAGCCGCTGCTGGGGATCCTTGAAAATCAGCTCGCGCAACGCCGAGCGATTCAGCGTGCCATCGGCCTGCAACACGCTTGGGCCGAAGTGCTCGGCAATCTGCGCCAGGGCAGGGCGCCCGGGTTCGACGACCCAGCGTGCAGCGTGATCGGCGTCCACCAAGTGCACGCCCAGATCCACGAAGCACTGAGCCGCCGCACTCTTGCCGCTGCCGATGCCACCGGTGAGGCCCAGAATCCAGGGTTTTGACGCAGGAGAAGTCATCTGAAACCGGCGATCTGCAGATACGAAGTCGTTATTTGATCACCCCAGAGCAAAGCGATCCACCCTGCGAGCGCCAGATAAGGACCGAAGGGGATCGGCGTGCTGGTTTCGACATTGCGCAAGCGCAGCAGAATCAGGCCCAACACCGCACCGACAATCGACGACAGCAGAATCGTCAGCGGCAGAATCTGCCACCCGCCCCATGCGCCGAGCATCGCCAGCAACTTGAAGTCGCCGTAACCCATGCCTTCCTTGCCGGTGATCAGCTTGAACAGCCAGAACACACACCACAACACCAGATACCCGGCGACCGCGCCCCACAGTGCGTCGGTCAGCGAGGTGAACAGGCCGAAGGCGTTGACGATCAGGCCCAGCCACAACAGTGGCAGCACGATTGCGTCCGGCAGAAGCTGGTGGTCGGCGTCGATCAGGCTCATCGATAGCAGGCCCCACGTCAGCACCAGCATCGCACCTGCCTGCCAGCCGAAACCGAAATGCCAGGCGATGAAGGCTGAGAGTAGGCCGCACGCTAATTCAGCCAGCGGGTAGCGCTTGCTGATGGGGGCTTTGCACTGGGAGCACTTGCCGCCGAGGAACTGGTAGCTCATGACCGGAATGTTCTCCCAAGCGCGGATTTTGTGAGAACAGTGCGGGCAGCGGGAGTGGGGGAGGATGAGGTTGAAGGTTTCTGTTGGGGGCTCGGCGGGGAGGTCGAGGATTTCCCGGGACTGGGCTTTCCAGTCGCGGAGCATCATTTTCGGCAGGCGGTAGACGACGACGTTGAGGAAACTTCCGACGAGCAGGCCCAAGACGAGTGCGCATAAAACAAAGGCCAGCGTGGAGCTGGCCAGGAGGTCGAGGAGGGGCATGGTTAGACGACACTGCCGAGTTGGAATATTGGAAGGTACATAGCAATGACGAGCCCGCCGACAATGACACCGAGGAAGGCCATGATCATGGGCTCCATTAGGCTTGTCAGACTGTCGACCATGTTGTCGACTTCGTCTTCGTAGTAGGTAGCCACCTTATCGAGCATAGAGTCCAGCGCGCCAGACTCTTCGCCAATGGCGGTCATTTGTACTGCTAACATTGGGAATACGCCTGTGCTGCGCATTGAAAAGTTTAGTTGCATGCCCGTTGATACGTCTTGTTTAACTTTTTGAACTGCATTTCTAAATACAATGTTGCCTGTTGCACCTGCGACGGAGTCCAAAGCCTCAACTAAAGGGACACCAGCGGCGAAAGTTGTTGAGAGAGTTCGGGCGTAGCGAGCTACGGCTGATTTGTAGAGCAGTGGACCGATGATCGGGAGCTTCAAAAGTATCTTGTCTATTCGGTCTCTGAACTTGCTTGAGCTTTTGTATGCCTTTCTGAATGCGATGAAAATAGCTGTTGATGCGATCAGGATCATGTACCAGTAGTCCTGAACAAACTCTGACAGGCCAACCACCATTTGAGTGAACGCAGGCAATTGTGCTCCGAAGCCTTCAAAAACTGACTTAAACTGCGGAACAACTTTTATAAGGAGAATGCCCGTCACGATAAAAGCGACAATCACTACTGCGATGGGGTAGGTCATAGCTTTTTTTATTTTTGCTTTTAGTGATTCAGTTTTCTCTTTATAAGTTGCTACCCTGTCGAGAAGAGCTTCAAGGGCGCCAGCTTGCTCACCTGCGTCTACGAGATTGCAAAACAGATCATCAAAATATTCCGGCTTTTGCCGCAACGCGGTGGCGAAGCTGTGGCCTGCTGCAATCTCTTGTTTAATATCATCAAGGAGTTTCCGCATTCGCGGATTCTCAGAGCCTTCTATGATGATGTCAAAAGATTGCAAAAGCGGCACTCCAGCTTTCATCATTGTGGCCATTTGCCGGCTGAAGAAAGCAATGTCCAGTGGCTTTATCTTTTTTCCCGAGCCAAAAAACGAAACTGACTTCTTTCGTACTTTAGTTGGATTTATACCTTGTTTTCGAAGTTGTGCTTTAACAAGTGCGATATTGTGCCCGTTGATTTCACCCCTTTGTTTGGTTCCTTTTTTATCGACCCCCTCCCATGCGTAAGCGCTGATTTTAAGTGGTTTGGTAGCCATTCTTAATCCTTGGTCACGCGGTTGATTTCTTCGAGGCTGGTCACGCCTTGCATGGCCTTTATCAGGCCGGATGTTCGGAGGTCATTGAACCCATCCTTACGCATCTGAGCGGAGATTTCAATTGAGTTACCCTCCTCCATGATTATGCGCTCCAACTCGGGAGTGCTTTTTACCACCTCGTAGATCCCTACCCGCCCTTTGTAACCCGCATTGCAGTGATCGCACCCTACCGGGGCGTAAAGCTTAAATAAGCCAATTTCTTGCGCAGGGAAACCTTCTGCTATCAATACGTCGCGGGGAAGGTCTGTTTCTTTCTTGCAATGCGAGCATAACTTTCGAGCAAGACGCTGAGCAATGATCAAGTTTATAGCTGTTGCTATGTTAAAAGCCGCAACGCCCATGTGATGGAGACGAGTAAGTGTCTCTGCAGCACTGTTAGTGTGAAGGGTGGAAAGTACCATGTGCCCGGTTTGCGAAGCTTTGATCGCGATCTCTGCCGTCTCGAGGTCTCGAATTTCGCCGACCATGATTACATCTGGATCTTGGCGTAGGAATGCCCGTAGGGCTTGGGAAAAGTCCATTCCCTGGCGTGGGTTTACATTAACTTGGTTTATACCTTCTAAGTTAATCTCTACCGGATCCTCAGCAGTTGAAATATTGATATCGACTGTGTTGAGGATATTCAGGCCCGTGTATAGGGACACGGTCTTACCCGACCCCGTTGGGCCGGTGACCAAAATCATGCCTTGCGGTTGGCGTAGCGCCTGAAGATAGAGTTCTTTCTGGTCGGGCTCATACCCTAATGCGTCGATGCCCATCTGCGCGCTGGTCGGATCAAGAATCCGCATAACAATCTTCTCGCCCCAAAGCGTGGGCAGTGTGTTTACCCTGAAATCGATAGCGCGGTTCTTGGAAATACGAAGCTTGATCCGGCCATCCTGCGGTTTGCGACGTTCAGAAATATCCAGGCTTGCCATAACTTTCAGGCGCGCAGCAATCCGGCCAGCCAAATGAATGGGCGGCTTCGCTACCTCATGAAGAATTCCGTCAGTCCTGAGGCGGACGCGGAAGATCTTCTCGTAGGGCTCGAAATGCAGATCGGATGATCCAAGCCGGATGGCGTCCATGAGCATTTTATTGACGAAGCGAACGACTGGAGCGTCATCAGCGTCTTGGCCAGCAATGGCTGATTCTTTTGACTCGTCAACGGTTTCGATTTCCAACCCCAGATCTACGTCCGCCAAATCCCCCATTCCTGCATTGCCATCGAAGAACTTCTCGATGGCAAGAGTGAGTTTGTCGTCCTCCACCAGTATCGCTTCTGTTGTGAGACCGGTACTAAATTGGATGTCAGTGATGGCTTGATGATTCGTTGGGTCGGAGATGCCTACGAACAACTTGTTTCCGCGGCGCCAAAGCGGGAGCGCGCAGTGCTGGCGTATCAGCTTCTCACTGACTAGGCCTCTCGGCTGGCTTTCCCTTTCTAAGGCACTGAGGTCCAGAAACGGGATGCCGAATTGGTCGGAAGCGACTTCAGCAAGCGTGATGCTTTTTAATAGCTTGGTCTCGACGAGATGGTGCACCAGCGAAGTTTTATCTCGCCGTGCTTGTTCGTAGGCCTTCACAGCCAGTTTTTCATTGATCAGCTCAGCGACAACAAGCTGCTTGGCCAAACCGGTTAACACGACATCAGTCATTACAGCCACCAGACACGGACATTGAAGCGTTTATAGCGTAGTCAGGCTTGACTGCCAAATGAACCACGTTGAGGTGACGAAAAATGTCAGTTTATGCGCGCCTGCATCTGCATCGACGTGTTCGTCACAGCCAGACGGCTTGCGAGTGGCATTTCTGGAGATGGCACGCTGCGTGCTAACACAATTGGGAGCAACACCAAATTGACGCTTGGAGTAGTACCGATGAATGCACAAAAAGGTTTCACACTGATTGAACTGATGATTGTAGTGGCAATCATCGGTATTTTGGCAGCCGTAGCGTTGCCTGCCTACCAGGATTACATGATCCGCAGCAAGGTCACTGAAGCATTTGGTCAAGCCGCTTCTGCTAAGCTTGCCGTCACCGAGGCCGCTGCCAACCAGGTCAACGGTGTCGCTGGTGTGACAGCTCTAAACTCAGGCTACACGTTCAACGCAGTTGCTACTAACAACACCTACGTAGCATCGGTCGTGATTGCCAACGGCGGGACCATTACGGTGACGACGAAAGCCACGGGCGCTGCAATTCAGCCGGTCTTTACACTGACCCCGCTGCAGGCCTCGATAAACGACCAGATTACCTGGACATGTGCCACGACTGCAGGCCTGACGAAGCATATGCCTGCTAGCTGTCGTTAATTGTCAATCCGGAACGCTATGTGCGTTTTGCTAGGCTAGCTAAAACGCCGAAATAGCTCAGTAGGTAGAGCAGCGCACTCGTAACGCGAAGGTCGTAGGTTCGATTCCTATTTTCGGCACCAGAAACACGAAAAGCCCGGTCCTCAACACCGGGCTTTTTCGTACCCGACAGCCCGCAATTTAATCAGCCCCGGCGGAATCTCTGTTTCAGGAGGAGTCCACAGCCCGCTTTCTCCTAAGTGGAAAACGAGGGAGAGGCCTCCAAACGTAAGGCATCGCCGCAAGCCCGCTTGCCATTCAGTCAGTTGTTAGCTTTGATGGGAGACGGTGTCATCACCTCTACGGACTCGCTAAACCGCGCCATATCTACAGCCCAGCAAACGGATGCGCGAGCGTGTTTGATACTTTAATCGAAGAGATTTTTCGTGTTGCCTGCTTTCCGATCGGTTGGCCTTTGGTGAAGCTGGTCACGCTAGGCAAATATCCATCGAAGGGCTCATGGCTTGCCTGTACACCGGAAGCTGAGTGGACTGCTGGTGTAGGGCTCGCCATTTTAGTCGTCGCATTGATGGCAGCCATGAAACAGTTCGTTTTTTCTTAGCGCGTCAATAACATCGCCGAGAGGTGCGATCACTGGGTGCGTATCCTGGCAAACTTGGAGACCCAGGAATCGATGAGGAGACCCGCAGGAGATGAGATACAAAAGGATTTTGACGCGCATCGTCGTGTACGGCATCTACTCCGCCTGCCTACTGCTGTACGCGCTTTTTCAAGGGTCTGAATACGATTGGATGAACACTGGCTCGCCGCTGGATGCACCATCGGATTGGGGAGAAAACGGCTCCAGCAATCGGTCTGTGCTAAGAGGACTGGCGGTCGCGACAGCGATCGGAATGCAGCTGTTGATCTACGGCAACTTCACCACGCGTGAGGCAATCTTGACGTCTATCTTGCTCGGAGTCGTGCTCGCAGTATTTTGGTAACTAGAATCCCATGACTAACCTTTGAACTTGGAAGGGTGCAACCCAGGCGAGGGCCGCATTCCTTCTCAGGCGACGCGGCCCACATCCCGTATCCCGTATCCCGAATCAACAAATCCCCGGCGGAATCCCGTCCTTATTGAAATCCTTTAACCGTTCCTTCTCCTCCTCAGTCGAGTGAGCCGGAACGTCCTCTTCAGGTTCGACAGGTTGCTTCTCGTCAGCCATCGTTATTTCCTCTTCCGTTTGATTACCAATTCGATCTCAGAGATCTCAAGCCCATAACCAGCAGAGCCCGATCATCCGTCGCAGTTCAACCTTTAAGACGTCGCAACGCTCTCAAATGCTCAACCGCATCGACAAATCCACCGCCTTCACATCCTTAGTCAGCGTCCCAATAGAAATGTAATCAACACCAGTTTCAGCAATGTTACGCAAAGTCGCATCGGTCACACCGCCGCTGGCCTCAAGCTTGGCGCGTCCGGCAGTGAGGTGCACGGCTTCGCGCATGTCGTCCAGGCTCAGCTCATCAAGCATGATGATGTCGGCGCCGCCGTCGAGGGCTTGTTTGAGTTCGTCGAGGCTCTCCACTTCGATTTCCACGGGCTTGCCTGGCGCGATTTTGTGCGCGGCGGTGATGGCTTCCGCAATCCCGCCACAGGCAGCGATGTGGTTTTCCTTGATCAGAAAAGCGTCGAACAAGCCGATCCGATGGTTATGGCAACCGCCGCAGGTGACGGCGTACTTCTGCGCCATTCTCAGGCCTGGGAGGGTTTTGCGGGTGTCGAGCAGTTTGACCTGAGTGTCGGCGACCATGTCCGCGTAGTGCTGCGCGCGGGTGGCGACGCCTGACAGCAGCTGCAGAAAATTGAGTGCGCTGCGTTCGCCCGTCAGCAGCGAACGGGCAGGGCCTTCCAGGTGGAACAGCGCCTGATTGGGCTGCACGCGATCGCCGTCAACGACCTGCCAATGCACCGCGACGCGCGGGTCAAGCTGACGGAAAACAGCATCGACCCACGCTGTGCCGGCGATCACCGCTGCGTCGCGGGAGATTACAGTGGCCTTGGCCAGGCGCTCTGCCGGAATCAGCTGCGCGGTGATGTCACCACTGCCCACATCCTCCACCAACGCACGGCGCACGTTGGCTTCAATTTCGGCAGTGAGGGCGTCGAGACGTAGGTTTGGCATATCAGGCTCCACGAACTAAGTGCGCCGAGTATATGGCAGGCGCGTGTACCAACCTATGTAGGCCACGTGTCCAGTCGGGTGCATAACCTGCACTTTGTCGGTTTTTTCCTCGCTTATGCGACAGATTGTGATTTTGAGGGTCTATCGCTGCGCACGTCCCTTCGCCGCCTCCTATTATTCCAATCAAGGCGAAGTGTCCGCTGGCGAGCGGCCCGGATTTAACTGATACTTTCGCCTTGTATTTGACGTCATAGCGTTGACGTTAGCCTGCAACATCCCCAGGGATAAAATGTTGAGATCCGTTTGAATGGAGTCAAGTCTTCATTCGCTGCGGGGTGTAGCTGTTGTTAAAGCAGTTGTGTCGACGGTGTGAAGGAGTCCTTGATGCAGAACGACGGAAACAAAGTGGTGCCCTTGAAGGCAGGTGCGGATCATCCGGGATCCTCGCCTGTCGCTCGGCTGCCCGTCGTTTTGCTTCAGGTTCGTGACCGAGCCGCGCAGCAGTTGAAGGAGAGCCTGCAGACGTTGTTCGATAACGCTGACGACACGCTTTTCGAAATGGCCGACCGTGCTCACAACAACGCTGAGCAGAACATCTTCTTCGAGGCCATGCGCGACTTGCGTTTGAAGCGCAAAAGCATCGAGCGCAACTTCCTCGACAAATTCTTTGAAGCATTCCTGCGCCTGGGTCAGTACGAAGTGGCCGAGCCCCCGATGCCCGAGCCCGTTTCCTACGACAAGTTAGCCTTGGTCCATAACGATGATCTCGAACGCACCGTTGCGGTTGACGCCATGGTGGTCAAGGTCATGAGTCGCGACGGTATCGCCCTCGGTCAACTGACCACGCGTTTGAATGTTCTTATCCCTCAGCCGTTGACCGACGAGACCAATCCGTTGGGACCGACGCTGCTGTGCGACTATTTCCTGCAGGCCGGACGCAGTCTTGGCGTTGAAATCAAGGTGAAGCTGATCATTCTCAAGTTGTTCGAGAAGTACGCCTTGAGCAACGCCGATCAGCTCTATGAGGAAGCCAACCAGTTGCTAATTTCCGCAGGTGTATTGCCGGAACTGAAGGCGTTGCCGTCCCGTCGCTCCACTGATCGTATCGCCAGCGTGCCGCCTTCGAGTGAAGCCTTGCGTGCCGACAACGCCGCTATTCTCCAGGCGACCGAAAGTCTCGATAAAAGCGTGCAGGACGTGTTTTCCGCGTTGCAGGAGTTGCTGGTGCATGTGCGTGGTCACCTGACGCCGCGCCCCGAGTCGGTGACCGATGCGCGTCCGATTTCCAGTCAGGACTTGCTGCGTCTGCTGTCTCACTTGCAGCAGTACGTACCGAAAGCCGAGGAGAGCGACGACTTCGACCTGCGCGCCCAGCTTGAGCAGTTGATCAGTCGTGTCAGCGCGAGAAGCGGCAAGTTTCGCGTTGTGGGTACCATGGATGAGGACGTCATCAACCTCATCTCGATGTTGTTTGAATTCATTCTCGACGACCGCAACCTGCCCAGTTCGCTGCGGGCGTTGATCGGCCGTTTGCAGATTCCGATGCTCAAGGTCGCGGTGATCGACAAGAGTTTCTTCAGCCGTGGCAGTCACCCTGCGCGTCGGCTGCTGAATGAAATCGCCTCTGCGGCGCTCGGTTGGGGTGGTCGCGACGACACCCAGCGTGACTCGCTTTACGCCCGCATCGATCAAATCGTCCAGCGCCTGCTCCACGATTTCGTCGATGACCCGGCAATTTTCACTGAGCTGCTGGTGGATTTTCTGGCCTTTACCGGCGACGAGCGTCGTCGCAGTGAGTTGCTTGAGCAACGCACCCGTGACGCCGAACAAGGCCGCGCACTGGCAGAGTTGGCCCGTCAGCGGGTGCAGCAGGCGCTGAACGATCGCCTGCTCGGCAAGACCCTGCCGCAGGTCGTTGTTCGCCTGTTGCAAGAGGCTTGGAGCAAGGTGCTGTTGCTCACGTGCCTCAAACACGGCGACCAGTCAGTTGAATGGACGTCAGGCCTTCAGGCGATGGACGATCTGATCTGGAGCGTTGAGTCCCATGACGAGCCGGAAGCGCGACAGCGTTTGCTCGAGCTGGTGCCTGGGTTACTCAAGTCCCTGCGCGACGGCTTGAGCAGTGCCGCCTTCGATCCGTTTGCCACCAGCGAATTCTTCAGTCAGCTCGAAGCGCTTCACGTCCAGGCGTTCAGCCACGTGACGAAAGCACCTGGCACGACCACCGTTGGCGACCAGGTCGCGTCTGATCATGGGCCGACGATGATGGCCGTGGTCGAAGAGATCGTTCTCGTTGGGCCGGGCGAGCAGATTCAGACCGAGCCATCGATGCAGTTGCCTGCCGACGACGAAGGTTTGATGCAAGTCGAAAAGCTTCGCCTGGGCAGTTGGGTCGAGATCCAGGAAGACGAATCCCACAAGCTGCGCTGCAAGCTGGCGGCGATTGTTGATCCGAGTGGGCGCTATGTGTTCGTCAATCGTACGGGTATGAAGGTGCTTGAGAAAACCCGCATGGGCCTGGCGGTGGAATTTCGTCGCGGCGCTATTCGTGTCCTCGACGACGCCCTGCTGTTCGACCGCGCCCTTGAGTCGGTACTGGGCAATTTACGCAAGCTGAAGGGCTAGGGCGCAGATCGAGCCTACGACTTCTTGCTGCGAATTCGCGCAACCTCAGGGTAGATTCGCCATCCACATCCTTTCCTGTCGCGGGCATACTGCGCGCTGTTGTTTCACGCCCTAAGGATTTTCCATGCATCTGGACCCTGCCACCGGCTGGTGCCACGGCGCGCAGCATTGCCCTTCACCCAATTTCAATGCCCGGCCTGACAATGAAATTTCGTTGCTGGTGATTCACAACATCAGCCTGCCGCCCGCGCAGTTCAAGACCGGCAAGGTCCAGGCGTTTTTTCAGAATCGGCTGGACGTCACAGAACACCCTTACTTTGAAGGCATCGCTGAACTGCGGGTGTCTGCGCATTTCCTGATTGAGCGCGATGGAGCGGTCACTCAATTCGTGTCGTGCCTCGACCGTGCCTGGCACGCAGGTGTCTCGATCTTCGACGGTCGCGAGACGTGCAATGACTTTTCCGTTGGCATCGAGCTCGAAGGCACGGATGATCAACCTTTCACCGGCGCGCAGTATGAGGCGCTGATCGAGTTGACCCGCCAGTTGCAGGCGGCGTGGCCAGCGATCACGGGGCAACGCATATGCGGTCACAGCGACATTGCGCCGGGGCGCAAGACCGATCCGGGTCCGTGTTTTGACTGGGAGCGGTTTCGTGCCGCCCTGGACGTTTGAAGTGAGGAGCAGCTAATGAGTTTTCTGGTTTTGCTGCTGGCGGTCTGGATCGAGAAGTTTTCGGCCCTGCGCCAGCGCATTCAGCGCGACGGGCCATGGCTCAATCAATTGAGCCGGCTTGAATCCAACCCACGCTCAGCCAAGCGACCGTGGTGGATTTTAATGGTGACGGTTGTGCTGCCTTTGGTGGTCCTGGCCCTGGCATTGGTGATCGTGGGCTCGGTGGCCTACGGCTGGCTCGCGCTGCCGATCCACTTGCTGGTGCTGATTTACAGCCTCGGCCGTGGCGACGTCAAAGCCGCGCTCGGCTCGTTTCGAGATGCCTGCCGTCGAGGCGATCAGGAAGCGGCGGTGCTAGTTGCCGAACGCGACCTTGGGGTCCTGGCCGAGAATGAAGAACAGCTACTGGGCGGCGCTCAGACATATTTGCTGTGGCAGATTTATCAGGGCTTTTTTGCGGTGATTTTCTGGTATTTCGTGCTCGGCCCTGTTGCGGCGTTGGCCTACCGCTTACTGGCCCTTGCTTCGGAACACGGCAAAACACCGGCGCTCGTCGAGCGTGCAACACAGGCAAGGCATGCCTTTGACTGGGTGCCTGTGCGCTTGCTGGCCGCCAGCTTTGCGCTAGTGGGCAACTTCGTCGCGGTCAGCCGCGTGATGCTCAGCGAACTGCTCAACTGGAACATCAGCGCCTCCCGCCTGATCAGCAAAGTCGGCTGCGTCGCTGGCGAGGTCCCTGCGCCCGTGGTGGGCGTCGAGGGCGTCAACAGCTTGGACGTGTTGTGGGAGTTGCTCATCCGCTCGGCCATCGTCTGGTACGTCGGGTTTGCGCTGATCACGTTATTCGTTTGAAACGGTGGGAGCCGGCAAGCCGGCTCCCACCTGTTCAGCCCTCGCTTCGCTTGGTCCAAAAAAACCTGTCCGAATTGACCAGCGTTGCCGCTTCGCTACCTGACCACTGATTGATATAGATCAATACCCCTCCGGTCCTTGACGCTATCCTCTTTTGCCTTCGGCAAGACGCCGCCATCCCTCTGAACTGACAGTTCTTCTTAACGTTATTCACCCTTCAAACAACATAATTAGTCCAAGTAAAGATGGCTTGTCGCCAGCAACTAGCGGCTGGCCGGTTCTTGATTAACAAAACGCTGTTTTCTTGATTAACAAGAATCCTTTGCTATAGCTAAATCCTCTCACCTTTTGCAAACAGGGCAACGGAATGTCAGTCGCTAAGAAAATGAGCGTCGGTCAGCTCACGATGTTGACTGCGGTCAACATGCTCGGGTCCGGCATTGTGCTATTGCCCACCAAACTCGCCGAGGTGGGCGGCATTTCCATCCTGTCCTGGCTGATTACGGCCACCGGTTCGCTGGCTTTGGCCTACGCTTTTGCGCGGTGCGGCATGCTCAGTCGCAAGACCGGCGGCATGGGTGGATACGCGGAATACACCTTCGGTAAATCAGGTAACTACATCACCAACTACACCTACGGTTTGTCGTTGTTGATTGCCAACGTGGCCATCAGTATCACCGCAGTTGGATATATACAGACGCTGTTCGATATCAAGTTGGGTTCGCTTCAAGTTGGCCTGGCCACCATCGCGCTGTTATGGATCACCACGTTCGCCAACTTCGGCGGCGCACGTATTACCGGCAAGATTGGCGCGGTGACCGTATGGGGCGTTATTGCTCCGGTGGTGCTGGTATCGACGATCGGCTGGTTCTGGTTCGACAGCAGCACGTATGCGGCCGGATGGAATCCCCACGACAAAACCTGGTACGAGGCAGCGGGCGCTTCGGTAGCGATTACCCTGTGGGCGTTTCTCGGCCTGGAGTCGGCGTGCGCCAACGGCGATGCGGTGGAGAACCCCGAAAAGAATGTGCCCATCGCAGTGCTTGGCGGGACACTTGGCGCAGCAGTGATTTACATCGTGTCCACCAACGTCATTGCCGGCATCGTCGACAACGCGGCACTGGTTTCCTCAACGGCGCCGTTCGGGCTGGTGTTCGCCAAGATGTTCAACCCCATGATCGGCGACATCATCATGGGGCTCATGGTGCTCGCCTGCGTCGGCTCGCTGTTGGGCTGGCAGTTCACGGTGGCGCAGGTGTTCAAAAGCTCCGCAGACACCGGTTACTTCCTGCCTATCTTCGCCAAAGCCAACAAGCACGGGGTGCCCATCATCAGCATGCTGATCCTGCTGGCGATCCAGACCGCCCTGGCGCTGCTGACCATCAGCCCTGACCTGGCCAAGCAGTTCGACACACTGGTCAATCTTGCGGTGGTCACCAATCTGGTGCCGTACATCCTGTCGATGGCCACGCTGATGACCCTGCAAAAGGTCTCCAACGTGCCGCCGCAAAAAGCCCTCATCACCAACATCGTCGCCGGGATCGCCACCGCGTACAGCTATCTGGCGCTGTACAGCTCCGGCGCCGAGGCGTTGATGCTTGGCGGTGTGGCGACCATCGTCGGTTACACCCTGTTCGGCTTCGTCAACACGCGCCTGATCAAGCTTGAAGCGCTGAACAACAGCGTGCCGACCCAGACCGTTTCCGCGCAGCACATCGTCGGCGAGCCGATCCCCGTCAACAACCTGAACCTGGCCACCCTGGAGACTCGACCATGAGCGACAACAGACACCTGCTCGGCATGCTGGCGCTGCTGGTCAGCAGCCAGCCCGACAAACGCAGCGTGTTCGGCCGGGCCCTGATCCAGCTGATCAGCGATGTGGAAGATCGCGCCATCAGCGTGCTGACCTCCGAAAGCCTCAGCGACGCGAAGTCGATCCTCAGCACCGATCCGGCGATCCAGTGTGTGTTGCTCAGTTGGGAAATGGACAGCAGCGACGACCACAAGCAATGCATCGATCTGCTCACCACGCTGCGTGAGCGCAACACGCGTGTGCCGGTGTTTCTGATCAGCGATCGCAGCACGGCATCGAGTGTGCCGTTGATCGTCATGCAGCACGCCGATGACTTCATCTGGCTGCCGGAGGACACCAGCCGCTTCCTCAGCGGACGCATCATGGCGGCCATCGAACGCTACCGTCAGGCGGTGTTGCCGCCGATGTTCGGTGCGCTGCTGAAGTTTGCCCGCAGCTACGAATATTCCTGGCACACCCCGGGACACGCCGGCGGTACGGCCTTTCTGAAAAGCACGGCAGGCCGAGCCTTCTACGAGTTTTTTGGCGAGAACCTGCTGCGCTCCGACCTGTCGATTTCCGTCGGCGAACTCGGCTCGTTGCTCGACCACAGCGGCCCGATCGGCCAGGGCGAGCGCTATGCGGCGAAGGTGTTTGGCGCCCATCGCACGTACTACGTGACCAACGGCTCGTCGATGTCCAACCGGGTGATCCTGATGGCCAGCGTCACCCGGGACCAGATCGCCCTGTGCGACCGCAACTGTCATAAGTCTGCCGAACACGCGATGACGCTGTCCGGCGCCATCCCCACCTACCTGGTGCCCACGCGCAACCGCTTCGGCATCATCGGCCCGATCCTGCCGCAGACCTTGAGCGCCGAGAGCGTCAAAGCCGCCATCGCCAGCAACCCGCTGGTCAAAAGCCACATCGACCCGACGCCGGTGCATGCCATCGTCACCAACTCCACCTACGACGGCCTGACCTACAACGTCACCCGCGTTGAAGAGCTGCTGGGGCAGAGCGTTGACCGGCTGCATTTCGACGAAGCCTGGTACGGCTATGCCCGGTTCAACCCGCTGTACAAGGACCGCTTTGCCATGCACGGCAGCCCGGATGATCACGATCCGTCCAAACCCACCGTGTTCGCCACGCAGTCGACTCACAAGCTGCTCGCGGCGCTGTCCCAGGCCTCGATGATTCATGTCCGTAACGGCCGCAACCCGATTCCCCACGGGCGGTTCAACGAGTCCTACATGATGCACGCGTCGACCTCGCCCAATTACGCGATCATGGCGTCCTGTGACGTCAGCTCGGCGATGATGGAGGCGCCTAGTGGCCAGATTCTGACCAACGAATCCATTGAAGAAGCGGTGGCGTTCCGCCAGGTCATCTCGCGCATGCAGACCGACATGCTAAGCCAGGACGACTGGTTCTTCTCTTGCTGGCAGCCGCCTACGGTGCAGGTCGGGGCCACGGCGATTGCGTTTCACGAAGTCGATCCGGTTCGGCTCAAGACTGACCCGAACTGCTGGGTCTTGCACCCCAACGAGGTGTGGCACGGCTTCGGCGACATCGAAGACGGCTACTGCATGCTGGACCCGATCAAAGTGTCCATCCTCAGCCCGGGAATGGGTGATGACGGCAACCTGCTGGACTTCGGCATTCCGGCCTGCTTGCTCAGTGCCTACCTGGGGCATCAAGGCATCATCGTTGAGAAGACCACCGACTTCACCATCCTTTTCCTGTTCTCCATCGGAATCACCAAGGGCAAGTGGGGCACGCTGGTCAACGCGTTGCTCGACTTCAAGCGTGACTACGACACCAACCTGGAACTGGAGCTTTGCTTGCCCGAATTGCTGACGGCGAATCAGCAGCGCTATGCCGGCATGGGCTTGAAAGATCTGGCAGAAGACATTTTCGCCGCGATGAAAGAGACCAAGACCACAGCGGCCATGTCGAAGGCGTTCGGCACGTTGCCCAAGGCCGAATTCAGCCCGGTGGAGGCGTACGAGAAGTTAGTCAAAAACGAGGTAGAGCAGGTCACCTTGGAAGAGGCCGCCGGACGAATTGCCGCGACTGGCATCGTGCCTTATCCGCCGGGCATCCCGCTGCTGATGCCCGGGGAAAACGCGGGCCCTGCAGATGGGCCGTTGCTGGCCTATCTTCGGGCGCTGGAAAGCTTCGATCGGTCATTCCCCGGCTTCACCCACGACACCCACGGGATTGAAAGCGAAGCGGGGGTGTATCGGATGCTGGTCTTGAAATAGCTGCAGCGCTGAAAGGGGTGAGCCGTCTGGCGCCCCTCCGGCTCAGTTGCTCTGGGCCTTCTGCAGCGCTTGCTGCGTCAGCGCCACACATTCACGCCCGCCGTCATCGTTGTGCCGCGCCAAGGCCGCTTCGGCGCGGTGCACGGTCGTGTCGATATCGCTTTTGACCGCATCGCTGAGATGGGGGTTAGCGACTTTCGCGTCACGAACCTTGCTCAGGTTCATCTGGCACTGATTGTTGTCGTCGTTGGCATTTGCCGTGAAGGGCAGGGCACATGCAGTCAGGAGCAAGCCGGCAAGCAGGGCGTGTTTCATGTGGGTTTCCGCAGAATTGGGGGTGTGGCTCGTTATCGGTACGAGCCTTGTGCATCAGACCTCAGATTCCGGATTTCTGCCAGTGGGTGCCCAATGCTGGCTATCAGTTCACCAGCGTGATGATGCCCACCACCTTCTTGTCACCATCCAGCACCGGCAGATATTTGCTGTCATTTTTGGCGAGCATCTTCATCGCGTCAGCCATCGAATGCTCCAGCGAGAGGCTGTGGGTACTGCGCGAGAGAATCCGGGCGGCGTCGATATCGGAACGGTTGCGTCGCAGCGCATGGGCTTCGGTCTTGTGCAGAATCTCCTCAAGGTCCTCGCGAGAAACATCGACGAACTCGCCCATTTCCTCCAGCGCCTTGTCGAGATCTTCAGCGTTGAAGCCGTCGCTGTTGAGTGGCACCTGTTCGGGCGTCGGCAGCTCACTGGCCTGCGCCTTGGGGTAACGCACCCTGGTCAGGTTGTTGTAGATCAGCGCGCCAGCCAGCAGACACACTGCGTTGAGCATCACCGGGCCAAGCACTTGAAGGCCCATGGGCGACAGCTCGTTCTTCGAGGTGACGATGCAGATCGCGACCGCAGCAGCGGGCGGGTGCAAACAGCGGAGCACGCACATGAGCAGGATGGACGAGCAGACCGCTAGGCTAGCGGCATTAATGGTGTTGCCGAGCAGCCTGATGGACAACAGCGCCACCAGCGCGGCGATCAGGTAACTGCCGAGGATCGCCCACGGTTGAGCGAGCGCGCCGGTCGACACCGCGAACAGCAGCACCGCCGACGCGCCCACCGGCCCCAGCAGGTGCAGCGTGATGTCGATGCCGTACAACTCGCGGCAGAACACCGCGCTGACGAAGATGCCCAGGCACGCGCCGATGGCGGCACGCGACCATTCGGCAGGGTGGGTGTTTAGCGAGTGGGGGATAAAACTACGCAGGAGGTTTTTCACGATCAACACATTTCAAGAGAGAGGATAAAAGCGTTGAAGCCCACCACCTCATTGCTGAAGTGGTTTTCCGCCGAAGGCATCATGAAGGCGCCGAAGCGATTGTCCTCAACGAGACCGTGGCCGTTCTTGCGGGCGATGACATGTTGTGAGTAATAGTTCTTTCCAAATGTTGGAAAACTAACGTGCAACGTGACGTCTCGGGTCATGTCGATTGCTCCGCATGTAACAGAACGTTGAAAGCGTGAAAGGTGCTGATAAGTGTCAGCTACTTGGCCTTAGTTGGCCGGTGCCACAACACGACTGTCCTCATCGTCCGCGGTCATCAAGACCGATCCCAGATCGAAGAGTTTGAGGGCGACGACGTAGCTGGTAAGCGCTGCGAGCGTCAAGCAAGTAAGGAGATGAACGATCATTTTTCCTGCCCTCGGTTCGTGTTTGGGTGTGAGGGCGATGGTACGCCCATCAGTTTTGAGCGGAAGGCATTAGCGGGAATGTTGGTTATCGATGGGAATGATGGATCGTTCGCCGTGGCGCGGCGAACGCAGTTCATGTGGGAGTGAGCTTGCTCACGAATACGGCGTTTCAGACGCTGGCTGTCTGGCAGATACACAACTGTTTGAGAGGAAGCTTGAGCGACATCACGGTCGCTCCCGCCTTTCATACTGTGTTCGGCGTTTCGTCTTTATGCCCGAATGGTTTCGCCATAGCGATGTGTCGCCAGGCACGCCAGCAACAAACCACTGATCGCGACCATCCCGCCTACCAGTCCGATGTTGGCCACGCCGAGCTGGCTGATCACCACGCTGCCCAACAGCGCGCCGCCGCCGATGCCAATGTTGTAGATGCCCGAATGCAGCGCCATGGCCACGTCCGTGGCGTCCGGCGCCATCGCCAGGACCTTGGACTGCATTACCAGACCAAAGCACATGATCGCCATGCCCCAGACCACGCTCAGCGTACCCATCGACGATGAGTTGCCGGACAGCGGCAGCAGCAGAATCAGACACGCCGCCAGGGCGCCGATCGCAGTGATCAGCAGGCCGCGCGGGTAACGGTCGTTGTAGCGGCTGAAGATCACCGACCCGACGATCCCGGCGCCGCCGAACAGCAAGAGGATAACGGTGGTCATGTCGCCATTCATCTTCGCCACGATCTGTGCGAACGGTTCGATGTAGCTGTAGGCCGTGAACTGCGCCGTGACCACCAGCGCCGTCAGCAGGTAGAGCGACATCAGCGCCGGGCGCTTGAACAGCATCGGCAGGCTGCGCAACGAGCCCGAGTTCTGGCTCGGCAGCAGCGGCAGCGACTTCATCAACACTAACACCGTGAGGCCCGAGGCAATGGCAATCGCCAGGAAGGTTGCGCGCCAGCCCAGCGCTTCGCCGAGCACGCGTCCCAGCGGAATGCCGAGCACCATCGCCAGCGCTGTGCCGGTTGCCAACAGACCGAGGGCTTGAACCTGCTTGCCCTCCGGTGCCACTCGCACAGCCAGCGATGCGGTCACCGACCAGAACACGGCGTGGGCCACTGCGATACCGACGCGACTGACCAGCAGCATGCCGAAGCTCGATGACAGGCTCGACATCACATGGGCGGCGATGAACGTCAGAAACACAAACAACAGCAACTTGCGCCGCTCGATGTTGCGGGTCATCAGCATCATCGGCAGCGACGTGAGGGACACGATCCACGCATAAACCGTCAGCATCAGGCCGACTTGGGCGGTGGTCATGTCGAAGCTATGACCGATGGCGCTCAACAAACCCACCGGCACGAATTCCGTGGTGTTGAAGATGAACGCTGCCAGGGCCAGCGCGATCACGCTCAGCCAACTTCCGGTGTGTGCATTAGTGGTATTCATCAATACGAATGCCCTCCTGAAGAATTCGGTTTGCCGTTTCCCCAGTGAAAAACGCCGACAAGCAGAAAGACCGCTCGAGGCGTGTGCCTGGGCGGTGCATGCGGTCAGCTGAATATTATGAGTATGGGGAGATGCGACGAGATGTTGCGGATTCTACGCCGTTGTCATCGTTGTCACAACCGCGGCCGGGCGCGGTCGCCGGGTCACAAGCCGGTGCTGATCGAAGGCTTCAGGCGTGTGCCTAAGCGGCGTTTTCCCGCAAACTCACCTGTCGATAAGGCTCGCGCCGTTTGACATGTCGGGGTTTGTATCCTTCGCTTGTACTGTCAGGGCGACAATTGGACGCACTTGCTTGAGTGCGCTCTTTATAGGGATGTAAGCACGCGGGTCATTCCGCAGGACGTTGTGATGAAACAGCCCGATCGGGCATTTTTCCGCCAGTTTCTCCGTGTGTCTTGTGTATCAGTGCTGTTGCCAGTCACGCCGATCGAAGCGGCTTGCACGTTGGTGTCAGGGACAGGAAATGACAACTACGTATGCGACAGCAGCACCAGTCCGGGCCTGGTCGATCTGGCCGGCGATAACGTGCTGACGTTTCCAACTGGCGGCACGGGCGTGGTGACGGGCAACATCCTGTTTGGCAACGGCGCCGACCGGATTGTCATGAGCTCCGGCCGGGTACAGGGCACCATCAACCAGGGCGCGGGCACAAACGTGATGGTGATGGAGGCCGGGACCATCACCGGCAGCCTCATGCAGGGTCCCGGTATCGACAACTTTTTCATGAGCGGCGGCACCCTCCAGTCACTGGCGCAGGGTGATAGCCGCGACGTGTTTTCCATGAGCGGCGGGACCATCGTCGGGGCGTTTGAAGACGGTGACGTCGCGACCCTCAGCGACGGCACCATTGGCCGCGTCGACATGAAGCTCGACAACAATCTTTTCGACATGTCGGGCGGCCGGATCATCGGCAACCTCGTCACCGGTTTCGGCCGCGACACCATTGTCGTTTCGGGCGGCAGCATTGGCGGCAACATCAGCGTCAGTGGCGGCAACGACAGCATCAGCGTGAACGGCGGGACGGTATCCGGCGAAATCCGCGCCAGCTTCGGCGACGACACGTTCGCGTGGAACGGGGGCGGAGTGATCCAGTCCTCCGTGCTGATGGGCGACGGCAATGACCGCGCCTCAATCAGCAACCTCAATGAAAGCACGCTGAGTTCGAACCCTTTGCTAGACGGCGGACTGGGTAATGACCAACTGACGTTTTTCCAGACCCTCAGCGCCGGGGCCGGGCGCTACCTGGGGTGGGAAGCGATTGATCTCACCGGGCAGTCGCGTTTCACGCTCGACACCGACCTCTTTCTTGGCGACAGCGTGAGCAACACCGGCACGTTCAACATCGACAGCTCCAGTACGTTGGAGGTGACACAAGGCGCCTTTCGCCCGTACGCCGCAGGGCAGCTCGCCTCGTTGAACAACGCCGGGACTGTCGACATGACCGCCAACAGCGTCGTGGCCGGCGACAGACTTACCGTGTACGGCAACTACCTGGGCAATAACGGCCGGTTGCTGCTGCAGACAACGCTGGGCGACGACCGCTCGGCCAGTGACCGACTGGTGGTGTCCCAAGGTGCAATCAGCGGCAACACCCAGCTGGGCATCAGCAACCTCAACGGGCTGGGCGGAGTGACTCAGGACAATGGTATTGAGGTAATTCAGGCCGTCAATGGAGCGACCAGCACCGGCGACGCCTTTGTGCTGGGCAACCGCGTCGTGGCCGGCGCTTACCGCTATCAGTTGTTCAAGGGCGGCGTGACGGCCGGGACCGAAAACAGCTGGTTCCTGCGCTCTTCGGTGGCTGCGGTCCGAAGCCCATTGAGCGTACCGCCGCCCACCGCACCGCATGTGGTGGATCCGACACCCCAGCCCGTCACGCCGTCGCCTGTCATTCCGACGCCTATACCAACGCCAACACCAACACCAACACCTGTTCCTGTTCCCGTTCCCGTTCCCGTTCCCGAGCCAGTGCCAGTGCCAGTGCCAGTGCCTCCGGTCCCTGTCGATCCGGACGAACCGGCCGTTGAGCCACCGACCCTTGTTCCCGTCCCACCGCCTGCTGCTCCGGTTACACCCTCCGTTGCGCCTGCCGTTGTCTCGCCAGTCCCGGCCCCGTTAACGGCACCATTGCCAACGGCGTCGCCCGGCGCCGAGCCCATCCCGTTATATCGCCTGGAAGTGCCGATCTATTCGGTGTTCGTGCCGGCTGCGCAGATCATGGCGCGTGAAGCGCTGGGTACTTTTCATGATCGTCAGGGCGATCAAAACCTGCTCAGCGGTGCGCCCGGCGGATGGGCGCGGCTGTATGGCAGCGACATACGCAGGGACTGGGCCGGCGATGCCTCGCCGCATTTCGATGGGTCGACCAAGGGCTACCAAGTGGGCCACGACCTGTATGTCGCACCGACTGATTCCGGCCGGGT
Source organism: Pseudomonas sp. W5-36 (assembly GCF_046540455.1). NCBI lineage: Bacteria > Pseudomonadati > Pseudomonadota > Gammaproteobacteria > Pseudomonadales > Pseudomonadaceae > Pseudomonas > Pseudomonas sp. W5-36. The sequence continues at coordinate 83,287 of NZ_JAXCIQ010000010.1, forward strand.
GCAACGCGCTGGCGTCTTCGTCGGCCAGAGCCGGTTACAAGGCAGCGTCGAGGGATTCGCCGAAGGCTTCAAGGGCACAAAAGCCGGCCGCATGAAAATCAACGGCGACCACTTCGGCGCCTATTGGAGCCTGGTCGACCCGGGCCGCTGGTACCTGGACGCCGTCGCCATGGGCACACGTCTCGGCGGCAGCAGCCGATCCGATCAAGGCATCAGGCTCGACACCGACGGCCATGCCATCAGCCTGTCTCTGGAAACGGGCTACCCGATGGCCGTCTCCGAACGCTGGGTCGTTGAACCCCAAGTGCAGGTCATCCATCAACGGATCGACCTCGACCGCCAGAACGACGGCATCTCCGACGTCTCGTTTGATTCACAGGACTACTGGACGAGTCGAGTCGGCGCGCGCTTGAAGGGCCGTTACTTGATCGACAATCTGCCCGTCGAACCCTACCTGCGCGCGAACGTCTGGCAGGTGCTGGATGGCAAGGACACCGTGACCTACAACGGCGTCGACCGGATCAAAACCCGACACAGGTCCTCATCCACCGACATTGGCGCTGGCTTGATCGTTGGTGTGGCGAAGGGAGTAAGCGTGTACTTCGCGGTGGACTACGCCGCCCAGCTGGACAGCAATGAACTGGCGGGAGTCAGCGGCAGTGTCGGCATTCGTGCGAGTTGGTGAGCCGTGTGATGGGCAGGCGATTTCGAAACCGCCCGTCTAATCCGCGGCACTTGGAGCGCTTGTGGGCTTCTCATGGTCATGGTGCGGATAACTCGCACGTAAACGAGGAGATCGAATTCATGGCTAATGACACTTCGCTTACAGGGACCAGCGCGCAGACGGATCCGGATAAGGATCTTGGGTTTAATGAGGAATCGCCCGATGTTTCCGACCCGCAGGTTGATCCGACAGAGCCCGCGCGTACCGAGAACGATCCGGTGACTGAAGAGCCAACCACTAGGCGTGGGAATGATGAGCTGTTGCCGGGGAAGGGCGGGGTCTGATCGACTCGCGGTGAACCCAAAAGCCCTGCTGATTCGAGCGGGGCTTTTTTATGGCTTTTGGCGAATGTTGACGGCGTGCTGATCAGCGCTGCTTGCGCTTGACCGGAATAACACCGAGCTCATTCTGCTGATAAATCGTGTAGGGCAGGACGAGGGTGTCTGCAATCCCTGAAAGCAGCATGTCGGCCGCAGCGATCGGAGCTGAGTCATGGACGCCATACCTTTCCGGCGCATCCATGGTGCAATACCCGTAAGCGAAGCCGCTGTAAACGCGCGGGATCTGAGAGCAATACGAATGCCACCCGGCCAGATTTTCCGCTGCGCCCGGCCCGTTGTAGAGCGTGAGGATGGTGCCGCAGCCAGATAGGGGTAGGGTGAGGAATGCTGCAATCCATTGCTTCATGAGCGGTCCTGGTTTTGGGGTGTTAGGGGCTGCAAATCCAATTGCGGATTAGAGTCTGACGACGTGGCCAAATAATTTTTGGTTTGAGGTATATACCATTCACGACAGAGACCCTTGCCGCTATATCTCATGCCCTGGCAGCGGTATGTCGGTCTTACTGTTGTACAAAGGGATATTGCTGTAGCTGACCTGCTCCAGCAGAGTCGGATCCCAAGTTTGTGTTTTGGCGGCCAGATACAACATCCCTAGCTTAATTGGTATCTTCCCCTGTCTCTCCTTGCCACGCCTGAAAGAGAGCAGGTCAAAACCTTCTGGCACGAAGTATCTGTAAGGGTCATAGTTATCGATGTTCACCGAGAACCGTTGGAAAAACTCTGGCATCAGCTCGTTGGCGTCGTCGCCTTCAATGCCTAGATCACGGTTGATATCCGTGGATAGACTTAAATCTTTAAATGCGGTTGCGCTGAATTCAAAGGTTTCGTGAATGCACTCTATTATTTTGCCGAGCAGTTCGTAATCAACTTCATTATTGTTCATTCAAAATACCTGATCTTCAGGGCGCACAATAGCGTTGTAGGTAACGACAGTCTTGTAGCCTATTAGGCCTAGCTCGGCGGCAGTGTAAGCCCATCCGAATACAGGTATGGCACGCCCTACGAATGCAGCGAGATAAGGGGTTCGTCTTAATCTGGGCGGCCACATTCCAACAACTGTTGGTGCCCGATACCCGCCAGGGAACTTTGTTTTTCTAAGCACGCGTCGGGAAAGGACAGACGCTACGGAAGTGTTCGGAATCGCGCCCCCAGGCTTCCCCCGAGTTGGAATTACATTAGCCCCGCTAACGATTGCCAACGCAGATGCTACATCGTCTAGACCAAATTCTTCCATTGTCGTCTCAGCGGCAATCACCCAGAGCAACTGATCCGCCGTAAGCCCACAATCGCCGTCATAGCAATATATATTAGGCGCTTATACCGTCCTTATGCGTAAGTGTTGTTTCGGGTTTGGTCCCAGCCGGCAGAGCTTTGCCCTGTGATTAGCCCGGTGATGCGGCTTTGCTGGGAGTACACAATGTTGACTTTGGCATAATCAAACCATACGACCTCTTCAGGGAATAACGAGGCCGCAGCGTCGAAAATATTTCCGCTGTGGATGCCACTTATGATAACTTCCTCGAATACAATCTCCAGAAATTTTTGTTTTTCTCCACCTGCTCTATACACGCTCATTACTATCTTTTTGAAGTGCCGTCCCGCGCAGCAGGCTTCGAGTATTTTAGGTGTTGCAACATCCACTCGTTTTACAACGCTGAAGTGACTTAAATAAACGCGGCCTACTGTGGCACCGCCAGCCGAGCTCGCTGTTCTGGAGACCGCTTGAGTAGCGGCGAGGTTGTACGCGGATATCTCTATCCAGTTTTTATGCTCGAAGTCCGAGCAATCGCCATCCAGACCGTCTATCCATAAAAAAGTATCAAATGCCTTTCCTGCTCCCTGCAACTGATCGTGCGGATTTGATTGATGTCAGGGGCAAAGCTTAACGTCGCTATCAAACCTCGCCAACCCTTACCAACAGATGCCAGAGCACCTGAATGCTCATAGCCATTGGCATCAAGCAAAACAGACATCAGTAGGTGTCTTTTTGGATTCGAGCCAAGGGCGGCTCTTTGCGGCTAGTCTTGGATGCCGGGACACCGGATCACGCTGGCAACCCCTTGCTGGGCGGAGCGGTCATCGGGCTGTTTGGGGGGGGGGCTGTCAGGGCAAAGGCAGCCGACTCTATCAGCGCCAAGGGGATGTCTGCGTAATACATTCATTTTGTGAGGTCCTAAGCTGGTCATTGAAATGCCCAGCCGAATGATGGCACTGTCTGGTCTCTCCAACGAAAGGATTCCGACTGTGCACCGCAAACTTTCCCTGATCCTGTGCCTTAGCTGCCTGCCTGCTTTCTCTCAAGCCGCTGATTACGATATGAAAAAATACTGTGGAAAAGTTTCGGATGCAGTGGGGGGTAGTGCTCAGATCGAGCTCGGCTGTCGAGAGCAAGAAGCGGATGCTCGGGCTGAGATCCCTGCCAAGAACGCTTCGCCAAAAATAATGGCTTACTGTGATCGAGTAGCGAAAGCAGTAGGCGGGAGTTACCAAATATTGTCAGGTTGCATCGACCAAGAGCAGGAAGCCCAAGCGCAACTCGACAGGTGATCCTATTTAGCCGATCAATACCGCCCCGGCCCATCATTTCTGAAGAATCGGATGAGCCTGCCGCTTATGCTGGCGCTGGCGGTTCAATCCTAAGCTCAGCAAGCGCATCGAGTCGTTGCGTGGCCGCAAATCACTACACCTTCGCAGTGCCTGGCAGTGCATGGGCTCTTGAGTTAATCGCATTTCAGCCACAAAAAAAGACGTCCAAGGACGTCTTCTTTTTAGGATTTGGTGGAGCCGGGGGGATTTGAACCCCCAGCTAAGCCTTGAAATACGTGGCCCTCAGTCCGAAGGCTGGCATAAAGCTGTCATTGTCTAGCATCGGTCCGTCATAGCTGTTTTGAAAAACGTTCCACCGCCCCAACAACTTCACGAGCCCCGGCTTGAATTTCTAAAATCACGCTACCCGCTTGTTGAGCAAGGTTCAGACCTAATTCTGCCTGCGATTTGCTAGTACCCATGCCAGACACCGCTTGATTTACCAAGGACTGGTTCTCTTGGACTACGGTAACTATCTCCTCAGTGGCGGAGCTTGTGCGGGCCGCGAGTTGCCTAACTTCGTCAGCCACCACCGCGAATCCTCGTCCTTGTTCTCCTGCCCTTGCCGCTTCAATAGCAGCGTTCAATGCCAGGAGGTTAGTTTGCTGCGCAATGCCTCCAATGGTTTGAACAATTGAGCTAATCAATAATGACTGTTTTCCCAACGCCTCGATACCGTTTGAAGCCGACGTGACCTGATCAACGATCAAATTCATCGTAGCAACCGTTTCCTTTACTACTGCAGCTCCACGCATCGCCGTAGCATCAGTTCGCTGCGAAATATCGAAGGCGGTATTTGCCGCGTCATTGACCTCTTGCTCTCGACGCACCTGATCAGTGACTGGTGTTGCAAACTTTACGACTTTATAGAGCCTGTTTTGAGTGTCTAGGACTGGGTTGTAGGTGGCTTCTAGCCAGATCTCATTGCCGTGACTGTCAATTCTCTTGAAGCGATCGGCAACAAAGCGCCCTGACCTGAGAGTATTCCAAAAGCTTTCATATTCCGGTGATCCCACGTGTGTCGGGTCACAGAAAATACGGTGATGTCGACCCTTGATCTCGGCGAGTGAATAGCCAACAGCCCTTAGGAAGTGGTCGTTAGCGGTAATCACATTGCCTGCCATGTCAAATTCTATGACCGCTGTAGATCTCAGCAAAGCTTGAATGAGTGCGCTCTCTTCTTGATGCTTGTCGATAGATTCGGTGACATCAAAGCCGTAGCATGTCATGGCGATGACCTGGCCAGTGACATCGATCGATGGTCTCCATGCCGCACGCATCCAGACAAGAGTATTGTCATTTTTGATGAATCTATAATCATCAGATGTCGAGGTGCCATTTTTCATAGCTTTCATGAAATTTTTGTAGCAGGGAAGTTCGCTGACATATGGAGGCGTGATGCTCCCCAATGGTTGGCCTAGGAGCGATGATTTATCTCTGCTCAGAAAAGCCGCAAACTTTTCGCCAACCTGGATAATGTTCATGTTGCGATCGACGGTGATCGTCAGCATCTCCTGAGCAAGCATCTCCTGTGCGCTCCGTAGGTTCTGAACCTCAGCTTCTAGACTAGCAACCGTGCTTTTCAGCCTTTTGTTAAACATGCAATCACCGTCCGATATGAGCGCTCATATCGTTGTATCGGTGCTTAGGACATAAAGCTTAGCCTGCCAGAGAGAAATATTTAGTTGTATGGCTTGCTATTTATATTGGCATCCGCTTCGGCAGAGCTCGCATACCACAACTTCTCAGCTTTTGAGCCGACGGTTTCGTCCGCGCTTGGCATCCATCGGCCGTACACCCTCGCTATCATCGTCCAGTCGCTATGACCCATTTGCTGAGCGACCCACATCGGATGCTCGCCCGCAGATAGCATCATCGAGGCGTATGTGTGGCGGGTCTGGTACGGCCGCCGGTACCGAACACCAGCTTTCTTCACCGCGTGTGCCCACATGGTCTTCCGGATCGGTCCGTCACCAGCCCAGCGTTCGAGAGTGCGAGGATTCTGGAACACCTCATCCCCGGCTAGGAAGGTGTGATCCTTCTGCGCTTTTAATGCCGTCAGAGCTGGACCAAGTAGCTTTACCGCTCGGCGGCCTGATGCCGTCTTCGGTATCTCTGCAACCCCCTTTGCCGCTTGGGTCATAGCCTTGGTGATCATTATCTCTCCACGTATCCAGTCAACGTCCCCCCAATTCAGCGCAACCATCTCGCTCGTCCGGAGACCAGTCCATAACGCGAACTGCACTAGGTTTGCCGCTTGGCCAGCGAGGGCGGCAATGATCGCTCGCTGCTCTTCCGGACTGAATGGATCAACGTCATCCTCATCTGCCGGAGCCGACTTGCGCTTGTACGTCCATCCGGCCATCGGGTTGTTCTCAATCAACTCCTCGTCGACCGCTTCGGTGAGTGCCGAGCGGAGGCAGCTCTGGATGTTGCTCAGCGTCTTGTTGCCAATCTCCAGCGTGTCGAGCCAGTCCTTGATCATCTTCCGCTTCAGATCGACCATCATGTGCGTGCCGAGGGCTGGCACGAGTCGGTGCTCGACAAGTTTGCGATAGCCTTCGTAGGTGCTGCTGGAAAGGTGCTTCTTCTTCGACGCGAGCCACCTGGTCAGGAAACCGGCGACCGTTTCATGCGATGCTTGCGGCGCAAACTTAGCAGCCCTGGCCGAGCCCGGGAAGGTGACCGAGTAATCGAACGTGCCGATGGAAATTGCATGCTCGATCGCCGCCTTGTGCTGCCCGGCTTTCTTCAGATTAGTGGCGGTGGGCTTGAGCGTGATGCGCTCGCGGCACCGGACGCCCCGATACATGAACGTGATTTCGATACTCGAATCGGAGATCGCCCGAACTCCCCGCCCATCTCTACCCATGACTCATATCCCTCTGTGTCGATCAGCGTCCGGCCGTCCGGAGCCTTGTACCAAATCTCGCCAAGCCGCCAGATTCCATCACGGATCTTCGAGCGGATAGCGTCCTCGCTGTAGCCAGACTCGCTGGCAAATTTTCTAATAGTCATGTAGCGCATTGAGTGACTCCTGACGCGTCAGGTTTGCTATCCGTCTAAAGCTGACGTGCGCGCCAATCCGCGCCAACTGAGTTGATTGGCGGGACGGTGCGGCGTGCTTTATCGTTTGGCATCAGACCGCAGGAGGCCCTATGCGCCAAAGAGGCTTGAAGTTTCATCAGTGGACCGAGCGAAGGCTCAGTGCTTTCAGATATAGCGAGATTTTGCCAGGCGGCACGCAGCTCGACATTCGGATTCATGTCTCTGAGCCAGTAACGCTCATCTTCGTCGGCATTTATACGAGCGATGGCTCGATGGTGAGTGAGGAAACTTACGCCACCCTGCACGTCGCACATGATGAAGCACTCAGCCGAATGACCAGCTCCCCGTTCAACTGCGACTTGCCTGACGCACCGGCGAGCAAATTGCCCGGTGCAGGCAGTATCGCGCCGGGCATCAGCGGCAGCGGGCGATCAAAGATCGGGCCGTTGTCGGCCGTAAACGACTCTTTTGGCTGACTGAGCCCAGCGGTGACGACTGGCGCTGCCTGCCGAGGAACCTGCGCCGCAGCGACAGGCGCAGCCTGTTTAATGCCATCTGCTGCAACCACGGGCGCAGGCTGCTGACTGATGCCCGCTGCGAAGTGCCTGAGCCCTTCCGTGCCGGTATTGATCACACCGCCGGACAGCGTGGCAGGGTCGCTTTTCGAGAAAAAGTTGCTGACCTGCGCCGCCTTGCCCTTGACCCAGCCCGTGGCCGCTTCGGTTTTCTGATTGGCCCAGTCACCTGCCTCCATCAGCGGCTGAATGTAAGGCCGAATCCTCTCGAACAGGCCCTTGAAGTAAGCCACCAGTCGCTCCCACTTCTCGGTGACGATCTGCACCGGATCAAAGCCCAACTGCTCTTTGATCCAGCCCCATGCCGCAGCCATGGTGTCCTTGATGCCTTCCCAGGCAACCGCAGCCAGCGCGCGAATGACGTCCCACAGCGCGCTAAAGAACTCCGACAGCGGTTGCCAATTGCGAGCGATAACCGTCATGGGTGCCCAGTTGAAAGCAGCCTTCATGAAGTCCCAGGTGGACACAGCGGCGGCCTTGATGACGTCCCAGAGCGCTCCGAGGAATTCGCTGATGGGCTCCCAGTTGGCAATGATTTGTCCCACCGGGGACCACTTGAACAACTGTTTCATCCAGCCCCACACCGCCATTGCCGGTCCCTTGATGCTGTCCCACAGCTGCTCGAAGTACGGCGCCAGGGTGTCCCAATTTGCGACGATCACACCGACAGCGGCGGCAATAGCCACGGCCGCAATGCCGATCGGGGTCGCTGAAAAGGCAAGCCCTAACAACCTGGTGGCGACAGTTGCTGCTACCGCGCCCACGCGAATGGCAGTGAAAGCGACGCCAGCCATGGCGAGTCCTCTGACAAACGCAGGGTTGGCCTGAATCAAGTCGCCCACATGGCTGATAAAGGGCCGCAGCTTATTGATCACGGCATTTAGCGGGGGTAAAAATGCTTGGTCCAACGCTATGCTCGCCCGGTTCAAAGAACCTCGCATGAGCGTCAAGTTGTTTTCAGTCGTGGCCGCACGCGAAGCGTATTCGGCTTCCATTGAGCCGGCGTACTGCGAAGCGTCACCGGTCTTTTTAAGATTGCTCTCAAGCAGCCCTAGATTGGTAAGCAGTGGCGAGATTGCAGCAACGGACTCAGTGCCGAAGAGATTGGTCAGCAGCGCTGGGCGCTTGACTGCATCAACCTCAGCAATACGCTTGAGCACCTGAAGCATCGTGCCTTGAGCATCCTTCTGCATTCCTGCCGCCACGGTTTTCGAGTTCAATCTGAGCGACTTCATCGCGTTTGACTGAGTCTTCGTCGCGGCGCTGCCCTTGGTAAGCGCCAGCATGAAGTTCTTGATGCCGGTGGCAGCCACCTCCTGCTCGACACCCGTGCCAGCCATAGTCGCGCCCAGCGCCGCAATCTGACCCGACGCTACGCCCGCGACTTCCCCCAACGGCCCGACGCGAGTAACGATGTCGGAAATCTGCTTGGTATTGGCCGGCCCGGTGTTCCCCAAGTAGTTGATCTTGTCAGCGAGCCCGACCACCTCGGCTTGGGTCATTTTGAAGGAGGTCCGCCACTTGGCCATCATGTCGCCGCTTTGCTCAGCGGTCTGGTCAAACGCGATGCCCATCTTTACCGCGTCTTGTGCAAAACCCAGAAGTTCTCCCCGGGCAATGCCTGACTGCCCGCCCGCTGCAACGATCTTGGCGATGTCATTGGCGGCCATCGGCAGCCGTTCCGACATTTTGGTGATGTCGTCGCCCATCTCCTTGAATTGGCTGGGCGCGTCAAAGTTGACTACCTTGCGCACGTCGGCCATCGCCGATTCGAACTCTATCGCTGCGCGCGTCCCCATCACGAACGGCGCTGCCAGCGCGCCGCCGGTGATGACCTCCTTGAAACTGAGATTGCCCAGACCTGTGTTCTGCAGGCCCTTGCGGAAGTTGGCAACGTTCTTGCGAATGCCGGCCAGCGTTGGCGACAGCTTGTCGACACCGGTGATCAGTGCCTTGAGCTGAAATTGATCTGCCATCAGTCCACCTGCAACGCGCGGTTGATCCGCTGCGCCTGATCCAGCGATTCAAGAAAGATATCCAGCGGCCTGGCCATCATCTGTTCAGGGTCAACCTTCCAGAAATAGGCCAGGTCGTAGACTAGGGAAATCAGGTCTTCGAGGCTGGTGACGCCGGGGTCATGAAAAAACCTGCCACCATCCAGGCGAGTTTGTTGAGGTCCGCCAGATCCAGTTGATTCACCGACGAAGGCGGAATGCCGGCGCACACGGCGATGTACTTGGCCGACACATCCAGATCCAGGCACACCGCCTCATCCGCGTCGATCTTGTACGGCAACGCTTTGATCGCGCGGGCTTCCTGCGACGTCGGGCGGCGCAGCACCAACTCAGTGAGCTGTTCGCTATGCGCCTGAATCGGGGAGCTCAACTTGATCGGCGCGTTCGGGTCAACAACCTGCTTTTCTTCACTCACAGCCATACCCCTTTAACGCCGTCAAATTGCAGTTCAATGGTGCCTTCCTCGCCGTTGGAACTCGGCTGATCCACCAGGTAGGCGCCGGAAAGTGTGTAGACCTTGCCGTTCTTGAGCTCGGCAGTAATGGTCATGTTCGTCCCCTCGGTCAAAGCCTTGAGCGGGAAGTTCGCTGTATGCACCGCGGAGAACTTGAGCCAGGGCGCCTTGTCCTCCTCCTTGAAAAATCCAGGGACCACGGTCTCCCGCGTTTTGTCCATGAGCGGTGCTTCCACGCCGCCCTTGAGGGTTAGCTGCGTGCCGTCAACCTTGACGTAGCAGGTACCAGCAACTTTCTGCCCCATGAGTGGGCCTCCAAATAAAAAGGCCCGCTCGTGGCGGGCCTTGAAAACGGGACAGCGTTACGCCGCTTCGGCGGTGTACTGCAGGCGGAACTGATTGAGCAGCGCGAAGATGCGCAAGCCGTTCACGTAATCCGGCGGGTACAGCACGTTGATGCGCGTCGGGCTCTTGCTGTCGCGCTCCACGATCAAGTACTGGGCGAATAGCGCCGAGTTCTCGACGTGGCCGTCGCGCTCCATGTTGCCGTATTCACTGATCAGCTCACCGCGAATGACGTTGGGTGTGACGATCGGCTGACCATCGCCGAACTGGGTTCCATCGCTCGCGAGCTTGTGGCGACCGTACTTGCTGGTGATGATGCCTTTGAGGCGGCGCACGATGTACGCGCTCTGGTGCATCGTCTCGCTGTCTAGGTAGGAATCATCCGCCTGACCATAAGCGTTTTTCTGGTACGTGGTGATCGCGCGCTGAATGCGCACATAGCCGCCTTCAAAGAACAAGGTCGCGATACCGTACTGCAGCAGCGAGTTGAACTCGGTCAGCGTGAAGCGCGCCCCCTCAGGCGCGGGATCAATTCCCACCAGCACGCCGGTCTGGGTTGGCCGGCTGGCATCGGCGGAAAGGAACAGCGCCTGACGTGCAGCGCCAGCAGCGGCCACGCGCCAGAATGGCTGAGGAACGCCCGCTTCGAAGCCGAAGATGGTCATGTGCTGGTCGTTTCGCGGCTGACCAGCTGCTACCAGGGTGCCAAGCGTGCCGCGCAGGGCACTGTAGACGTGACCGTAGAGCTGCTTGGCCCAGGACCAGCGGCCACTGGCATCACCCATCGCAATCTTCCATGCGTCCAGTGTGGTGGTGTCGGCCCAGGGTACGCAAATAAACTCGAACGGTGCGTCGCCGAGCGCGGCAAGGGCGGCTGTAGCATCGGGGGTGCCCGCGCCGCCGGACATTGGCGCTACCACAACAGTAAGGCCCGCCGGGGTGAATTCGCCATTGCTCTTGCCCAGACGGTTCAGGCTCAGGCCGATATCGTTGCCTGAGTCACCCAGCCACTTGGACGTCAGCGTCACCACACCTGCCGCCGCAACCGCAGTTACAGGAAGATCGGCAGCAGCGTTGATCTTGGTAGCCAACGAAGCGGCAGCGACGGCGGCTGCAGCGCCAGAGGCCACGGTTGCCTGAACACGCACACCCGCCACGTACAGGTTGATCAGCCCGGTTTCGGTGGCGGTGTTGGTGATGGTCACCTTGCCCGTCGCCGCAGCACCGGCACTGGCCTTGACCGGCAAACACCAGATCTCGCCCACCAGGTCGTTCTGACGCCAGGTGTCGTACATCGCCGCGAGCATCGAGCCTTGGCCGCCGATCGTCTTGGCCTGGGCCAGGCTCGACACCAGCACCAGCTTGCCGATTTCATCGGCGGTGGACAGGTCGTTGACCTGACCCACGATCAGGCGGCGCAGCGCGCTCGACGCGCTATTGGCGTTCGAGTTGTCCATCTCCGCATAGAACAGCGGCACGCGGATATCCGCGGGGATCTGTTGAAATCCTACGCTCATTTGGTCGCGACCTCTTTGGCGGGGGCGTTAGGGATCACGACGTCGCCATCAGCAAGACGGCGGCGCCAGTAAGCGTCATCGGGCACATCCCGACCTTCGGGCAACAGGAGTTCCCCGGTTTCCGGATCGGGCACCGCGCGCCCCTTGGCCGGCACCACAGTAATGCGGTTCATGGCAGTTCCTCTTTGAGTTGAATTTCAATACGCCCATCCGGGCCGGGGTATTTGAGGTTGCGGTCTGCCGGGTCGATGCAGTCCACGTTGATGTCCATGCCCTCCAGCTTGGGCAAGCCGTCGAGCTCAAGCTCATGCCAGGTCTCGGCAGGATCCGTTGACGCATTGCGGCCCAGCTGGAAAGCAGTCACGAAGGAATAGCGGAAGATCACCAGCGCCCGGTCGATCTGAACCAAGTCCCCACCGTCGTAGGTGACGGGTTCGTACTCGGCGCCAGGCTTCCAGCCGACCAAAGCGCGCCACAGATCGGCGCGTATGTCGTGGAGCACGTCCACCGCCAGTTGCCCGCGCTGATCCTTCGCATCCAGGATGACCACCACGTCAAAAGCGTCCGTGATGTCTTGGCGGATGCCGTTCTGTAGGTCGTTGTCCGTTGCGTCATCACCGGTCGCGATGACGAACGCCCCAGGCCGATCAACTTGCTGACTGGCCTTCACGGCATCGAAGTCGATGCCGCCCGCCACGCGCCCACCGAACAGCGGGCAGCGCTGCCGCAGGTGCAGCACCACAGGAGTGATTTTCATTGGTTGTCTCGTTGATCAGCGCAGAGCGGCGGCAAAGGCCTGCTTGAGGATCGAGCGCACGGCGTCCTTGCTGTTGTTGAGCGCGTCGACCATGTAGTTCTCGCGCGGTTCGATCCGCCATGCTCCGGTCGCTTCCTGCTTTTTATGGGACTTGCCACGCTTGGCACCGCGGCGCACTCCGTACCAGAGGTAAGCCGGGTAGAAGTCCTTCATGTCGGCGGTCTTCTGCGGTTCGATCTTTACCAGGAAGCCGGCACGGCTAACCCGGTATGTGATCGAACGGCGCAGCCTGCCTTTGCGCATGCCGGGGTACTGGCCTTTGCCTGACACTGCGCGCTTGCTGACCAGCTTTCGGCCCTCGGCGCGCACCAGCACGCCAGCCTTGCGCATGGCCTTGCGGATTTCCTTCTTGTCGAAGTCGAGCTTGCCGTAGCTGTCGAACTCGCCGAAGTGCAGATAGGCTGCAGGTCTAGCCATATAGGCTTCCTCCAGGCTGTTCTAAGCCAAGTTCCTCGACCTCGAGCACGGTGAATCGGCGGCCGCCATTCATGGCAGCGACACGACGCACCGCATAGATACAGCCCTCCGACGTGATTTCATCTGCCTCGGTAACTCCTTGCAGGTACCGAACAAAAACCCGGTGGGTAATTTTTCTGTCGGTTTGCACTCCGTTGGCATATACGGCCGTGCCCACGGGCTCGATCTTTGCCCATCGCTCCCTGGGCAGCGTGAGCACCGAATCAAGACCCATGTCTTCGGCCGGGTAATCGGTTCTTCGTTGAATCGTAATGCGCCGATTAAGGTCGCCAGCACCAAGGTCCTGGTATGCCATTTTCTTCGTCCGGTTCGGGTGCATCGCGGAAGTTGCGCGAGCTCCATAGAAAGGAGTCGACCGCCAACGGCAGCGTTTCCAGCGCAGCGCCCGAGGCGACGGCCTCTCGGTTTTCGTAGGAATGAGCAGTGAGAAGCAGCAGTGCGACTTTGAATGATGCCGGTATGTCGGATGCAGCAACCAGCAATGGGTTATCGCAATACCACAAGGCCCATGGTATTCGTCCACGATCGCGCAACTTGGTGAAGCGCCGTCACCCGGGTCGCCAATCAGCGGCTCGAAGCGGCTGAAGTCGGAGGGGATATTCATGTTCGAGGCATTGACCTCGATCCCCGCCGCCTGGACCAGCATTGGCGATTTGCTGACCATCAGCTTCGCAGGCCTGAAAACCTCCCACGCCTGTTTCTCCGTGGTCGCTCCGGCGTACACCTCGGCGCCATGCTCGCCATCGGCGACAAACATGCTGATGCCCACGCCGCCGGCGACAACGGATTTACCGTTCTTGCGGGGTACCTCCCAATAGCTTTCGCGGAACCGTCGATGCCCGCCCTTCTTTTTGACCCAGCCAAATGTGACGGCCAGGCCGAACAGCTGCCAAGGCTCCAGGCTGATCAGCTGCCGCTTGAAAGCCCACTCGCCCTTTGTATGAGGCAGGAGCTGTATCAGCTTGAGTTTCTTCTCAGCCTTTACCGGATCGAACTTGAATCGGAAACCACGCTTACGACTGGCAGCCATGTCGTCGAAGTGACGCTGCACCGCCTGATGAATGAAGCGGCACGCCGGTACCTTGCCGCGCAGCAATGACCGACCCCACGCCATCGCCTTGTCGACGTTGGGGTGGGATGGTTTGGTCATCAGCTACTCAATAGTTTGGCGAATTCGTTGGTTTCTTTTTCCTTGTTGCCGCCGATAAGGCGTGTGCGGCTCGCCGGGTCCAACCCAAGCATCGCGCCGAAGGTCACCATCTGGCGCATCGTTTCGTTTGCCGCGGTCAAGGCCGGGTTTTTCATCGGGCCGCCAGTGGCTCCGGTCACCACAATGCCGAACTGCTTGATCGACTCTTGCGCGAGCCGCCAGTTGTCATAGGCGCTGCAGAATGCTTCGACGTTATGCAGATCGGTGATGGCCACCACGTTCTCGCGAAGCAACTCTGGAACGATCATTTTCCACATCGTGGCTGCGCGTTCGCTCAACCACTCGGGCGGGTCGATCTGAGTGATCTTTGAAAACTGGGGCTCTGCATGGTTGAGCGCTCGCTTGCCTGGATTGCCTGCGAGAACCTTCTGGGCCGTGGGTTTGGGAGTACGGCCCGACCTCCCCTTCACCCCGGCCATGGGCCCACTCCTGAGTTTTATATTTCGCGGGTGTAAAAAAACGACGGGCAGGCGGTGTCCGCCTCGTAAACCCCTAGACTTTCGACCCTCCCCCCGCCCCAAAACGGTGCACATCCGACGAGCGGTCGGGAAGTTGGCGTGCCACACAGGGCCTGCGACGTGCCACACTGGGCCACTGCCGTGTCACAGCCTCCCGCCACGCCTCAGCCGTTGGCGCGGGCGGCCTGCGCCTCGCGCGCCGTCTTCAGCTTGTGGCAGTCGTGATGGATCGCCCTGAGGTTGCTTGGGTAGTCAGTGCCGCCATGTGCCAAGGCCACGATGTGGTCGACCTCCGTCGCAGCACGCACTCTGCCAAGCCGAACGCAATCATCGCAACGGCATAGGTAATGATCGCGCGCGAGAATCTGATCTCGCAGTCGTCGCCATGGCCTGCCGCCACGGCCCGAGCCTTGCCTGGCTCCCCATGCCTTGGAGAGATCCAGGTGCGCGTCGCAGTACTTGGCGTTGCGAGTCAGCGCATTGCAATCTCTCGCGGCGCATGGCTTGAGAGTTCTCTGCGGCATGAGCGCCTCAACATATGGAGCAGGTCGGCCACTTGCATCGCGCGAATGCCAGGGCACCAGCGTAATCGTGGTCTTCCTGCATGATCATTGGAGATGGTTTGTAGCCCTCGTACAGGCGGCCGGGTATTCGGCTTCGGGCAAACGCGGCTGCGTCCCGCTCCAGAAAGTGGCCCGAGCATTGCTTAAACGTGCGACTAACTAAACCGCGGTGGAAACTTGGCGTACCGAACTCGCCATAGAGATCAACGCCACCTTCATGCGAGGAGTGAACATGAAATACGAAGAGTTTGAGCAGCTGTTTCAAGATTACAAACTGCTTGCAGCTCAGCTAGCCAAATTGAGAGCCGAGGGGACGCATGGTCATCCCGCCCTCATAGATGCTATGGAGCAGTTGTGCGACGCAAATCTTAATCTCAAAGAAAGGCTTGAGGAACTTAGCTGCGCCGAAGCTGGCATCAGTCCCGCGCGCAAGCGGAAGCCAGATCTGCGAATCGTGAAGTAGACCTCGTCGTCGATCATTTACTTCTACTGCGAAGGATTTGGGCGTCTACCTGATCGGCGCACGTGTCGAGCAGCTTGATGGCCTGATCCTTCAGTTCCCATACGTCGCCGTTATCACGCAGATCGGTATCGTCTGCATTCACCCGCTCGCATGGGATCAACTCAGGGGCTTCCAGCCTTATGGCTGTTGTCTTTGTTACCACTTGCGGCTTTGCCGCGCAGGCCGTCAGGCAAAGGCTGAGCAGCCCAATCACGAACAGGTTTGCTGTTGCGCTTAAGATCATCGAAATCCTTCTTGGCCTTTTTGGCCTTGTCTTCGCTGGCTTTGATGCGCTTAGTGAGGTCCGCCGTGTAGTCAGCGTTCCGCTTCGCTTCCGCGCGCAGCGTGGTGATCGTCGCCTGGCTGGCGTTGTTCGCATCTACCGCTTCCTGCTTAGCTTTAGCCTCGACGGTCACAGCGCCCTGAAGCGTGACGACGCGGATCTGCTGGATAGCGATCAACAGGCTCATCACGATGACGATGACGATGGCCGCCGCAATGGCTCGCAATGTGGAGCCAACCTTGGCTACTGCGACAACGGGTTCGAGGCTCATAGTGAGTCCGCCTTGCGGCCGAGGAATCGGATGATCAGTTCGCGGATCGCGGTGACACCGATGAACCCGATAGTGCCGCCCGCGGCGACAGACAGGCTCGAGGGCCAGGCCATCCATTCGATGACGCTGCTGGCGGACAGGCTCAGGGCGCCGCAGATCAGCGCCTCGAGCACAACGCGCCACTTGTTGGCCTCTTTTCCTTCGTACAGCACGCGCAGTAGTGAAATCGTTGCGGCCATGATCGCTCCTTGCCAGAGCGGATTCGACAGGACGAGCCAGACCTGCGCCCAGAAGTCAGGTGATTTTTCAGGCATGTTCGTCGTAGTCCGACATCCGCCCTTTCGGGATCGGGGAATGGGTCAGCCCCACAGCACTCCCAGCTCGGAGCGATGGGTGTGGCGGGGCTGAAACTAAAAAGCCCCGGCAAATGCCGAGGCTAAAAATCGCGATGTCTTTCCATCAGCCCGCCAAAGCCGCCCCGCGCACTCTCGATAGAGGAGAAGCCATGGATTGAGTGATGCCTGTTCAGCGGCTCATCCAACATTCCGGATAGTTCCAAACGGGCTCACTAGCTGGCAACATGACATCCCCTAAGCCAATTCAGGAAGATTCGCTATGGCTATAGATCACATCGTCGAGTTTGACGGCGTTGTAGGTAATGTCTTAAAGGCGCTTCATCAAAGTTTTCCTACGCCTATATACCTAGATCCTTGCGTCATAGGCTTGTCGACGGTAGCTGCTACTTTCAATGAGTGGGGGGAACCCACCAATGATGAGGGATGGATACGAGCCGACGCGCTAATCCGGCTGGCTGCTAGGTGGCTGGCTGATGAAGGATACCTTCAGGATCGATCCTCATTGTGGCCGAACCATTACTCGCTTTCTGCAGCCGGGCTGAAATGCGTTCATAGTCTGCACGGGGACGAATGCCCACTACCGCGCTTATTGAAAGACTGAAGCAACAAAAAGCCCGATCTAAATGTCGGGCTTTTCATCTGGGGTGTCGCGCTGAATGCGTTGAACACCGTGCCATGAAAACAGGTGTTTATCCGCCCGCATAGAACTTTTACGCAGCTTCGCGAAAATGTTCTAAAGCCGAGTCAATCCACGCCACTCCCTGCTTGATGATCTCCCGCGCCTTGCGCTCCGCCATCCGGTTTTGCTCACCGATCCTGATGGCCGTCCACTTGGCTCCGAAGTAAAGCCACACGAAGTCCCCCATCTGCTGATTACGCCCAATCAGCCGCGCAATCGCCGAGTCCACCACCATCGCCACGTCGTCAGTGATGACATAGCTCATCTGGTCATTGCACGGGTCAGCTTGGGCAATGACCGATGCAAGCTGCGAGACGTAGCGCGGAACGCCCATGCCGGACACGCAAGCGCGCTGCCTTGGGCCTGATCCGGGTTCGGACGAAGTCGGTGAACTTCAGATCGGCCATCGGGTTGGCGTCGAGCAGCTTCAACCGGGCAGCTTGCCGAAACGCCGCCGCCAGCACGCCGTAGACCGAGCGCACGAACGACAGCGCGTATTTCTCCTGCATCGGCCACATCAGCAGGCGGTCGAGCGATGACCGATTGAGGCTGGCCAGCTCCAGATCCTGAAGGCGCGGCACCAAGTGACAACGCAGCGCCGACTGCGCGCTGGCCTTGCGTTTGGGAGAGAGGCCACGGTCCCGCGTCATCCGGTCGGTGTACCAGGTCAGCACGTCGCCGACGGTGCGCCAACTGGTGGTCGTCGACGCTGCAGTCGAGTCCACGGCTCGGCGCGCGAGAATGTCGGGCAGCGTGGCCTGCATCAGCTTGGCGTTGATGCCCGGGTAGCTGCCGGCCTTGCCCCACTTGCCGCCCACGACGACGTGCCAAACGCCCTTGGCGCGGTCGACGGTCGAATATCGGAAGCGCAGCTGCGGATAGCGAGGATCGCGTAGCTGACGAGCACTGGTGGCTGCCTGCTTGCGGATCTCGGTGTCGGTGATGGACACATGAACGGTCCGGCCTTGGTCATTCATCACCACGCTCCTGCCGCAACCGGTCGGCCTTGCCGATATGCTGGTTAACGCGCTCGAGGTGGCTGTCACGCTCGGCTCTCAGCGTGCGAAGCCGATCAGCCTCGCGCTCCGCAGACCGCTCCCTCATCTCATCGCGGATTTGGCGCAAGCGATCCCTTACCTTTGGCGAGGGCGACGCAGTCTTTCCTGTGAGCAGCCCGGCTATCGCACGCCCGTCTTCGTTGATCGCTGGTTGTCCAAGCCCTTCGAGCGCAAGATTTGCAGCCATCGGTTCAAGGCGCTTCATCAGTACCGCCTGTTGAATTGCGGCTACGCGGCGCTGTGGATCAAAGCCTGCGGAAATACTCCACCGCGCTGGCTCGCCTTTCTGCCGCGCCTCGGCGATCAGACGGTCATAGGCAGACATAAACGCCATGCGAGCACCGACTTTGTCGCCCACTGTCAGAATTGGCTGTGCCGCCGACATCGCCAGGCGAATTTCCTCGGTCATCACAACGGTGTCGGTCTCGTCGCTTGATGCCAGCCCGATGGACCAAGCTTCGTCCCGTCCAGGACGCCCATCCGCCGACTGCAGCCGCTGGATGATTGCTGCCAGCGTTAACCGGCCATTCAGCTCGCGGCGGCAGAGCTGCAGCGCGTCAACCAGCGCAGACACCGAGAACTGCTCCAGATCGTCGGCCATAGTCTTGGCGGTGTTTGGGCTCAAGGTGGTGCCGAGCGCCTCTGCGGTCACGCACAGAGCTTCGACCAGAGCGATTTTATCGGCGGAGGAAAGCATTACCCTGCCCTCCTTCCAGAATCATCGCTTTGGCCTGTTCGGCGGCGTTGAGATTGGCCTGGGTGTTTTCCATCTGCCGAGCCGTAACCCCATTCACCTGCGTGTTGGTTGCCCACTGCGTTCGGTAGGCTTCCGCCTTTGCCAGCAGCGATCCAAGGTCATGACAGCTCCGGATTAAGTAGCTGTCATTGATCGTCACGTAGTACGCCGCGACATGAGGCGCCTCAACGCTGCCCAGCCGCTTGAGCAGATCGTTCACCTGCGTGTTGATCTTGGCATTGCGCACCGGCTCAGTCCGGTACCGCGCAAAGTAAGCCGTCGAGTAGGAGGACCAGATCATGCGGCAAGCTTCTTGCCGCTCAGCATCGGCCAGCTCCGCCTTCGGTCTTTTCGCCGATTTGTTCGAGACGGCGGCCTTCGTCGGGGGGGCCGAAAGGTCGCCGCAAGGCTTTTCAGTTTTACTTCCTGTTTTATCTTCCTGGTTATATTCCTGTTTTATAGGTCTGTGTGACCCTACCCCCAGGTCACTGTGACCTAACCCCTCGGGTCTGTGTGAACCCACGGTGGGTTCATCCTGAACCGGGTAGGTTCTGTGTGACCCTACCCCCCTTTCAAGGCAAAGCCGGTACTGATTCGGCAGCTTCACCGCATTGAATGCTCGGTTTTCGATGACCAGATAACCGTCCTCCTCCAGCTGCTGGATAGCACGCTTCACAGTCGAGGCGCTCATACCGCAGTCATCTGCCAGACGCCGATGCGAGGGGTCACAGCGGCCGGTGTCGTGGTTGGTTCTGTTGGCCAACATCAGAAGCACGAACTTCTCCCGAGTAGGCAACTTCTGCTCGACCGCCCACGCCATGGCTTGGAAGCTCATTGCAGGGTCTCCCCGGCAGGCCGGTAGGAGCGAGTGACAATTTCCCTCATGCTTTCGATGCTGCCACCTGACATGCGCCGTACGAGCAGACGCAGAGCCGTCAGCGAGTTCTTCATGGGGATAATGCAGTCGCGGAAATCCTGTGGGTTCATCTGGTGATCCGCCCCGAGAACAGCAGCCTGTCCGACCCGAAGACGGTTGTGACGCTGACCGTTGACGGGCTGGATTATTCCGGTTGGACCTCGGTTGAAATCAGCGCCGGTCTTGAGCGGCAGGCGCGCAGCTTCAACATCGGCATCACCTGGAAGTGGCCCGGACAAAATGTGCTACGCCCGGTCAAGCAGGGTGCTCGCTGCGAGGTGCGCATCGGCGGTGATCTGGTGGTGACGGGCTGGGTGGATGCCACGCCGATCAGCTATGACCATGAAAAGGTCACCACATCGATTGCGGGCAGGTCCTCAACTGGCGACCTGATCGACTGTGGCGCTATCAATCAGCCGGGTCAGTGGAAAGGCCAGAGTGTGCAGGCAATCGTTCAAGCGCTGGCCAGCCCCTATGGACTTTCTGTCAGGAGTGAGATCGCGACCACCAGCGGCTTGACAGACCACACCATCGAGCCGGGAGAAACGGCGTTTGAATCCATCGATCGCCTGCTCACCCTATATCGGGTGTTCAGCACCGACGATGCGAAGGGCAACGTTGTACTGGCCGAGGTGGGTAGCGCAGGGCGCTCAGCCGAATCGCTGGAGCTGGGCCGCAACGTGCTCAAGGCAGACGCCGCGCTGGACTTCACACGCGTGTTCTCCGAGTACCGGGTCATCGGCCAGCGCTCAGGCACCGATGAGGACTTTGCCAAGACCACCACCGAGGTCAACAGCTCTGTCGCGGACCCGCGTATGGCGCGCAAGCGAGTCAAGGTCATTCATGAGAGCGGACAGCTCAGCGACAAGCTGGCGGCCGACCGGGCCAACTGGGAACGCGGCACCGCCGTGGGCAAAGCGCTGGAAGTGACCTATGACGTCCAGGGCTGGCGGCAGAGCAACGGTGCGCTGTGGCTGCCAAACACCATCGTGCGCGTCGTTGATCCAGTGATCGGTTACGACCGCGACATGCTCATCGCCGAGGTGACCTACACGCTCGACGAGCAAGGGACGATCTGCCGTCTTCGAGTGGGACCGCCCGAGGGCTACCTGCAAGAGCCTGACGACCCGCACAAGAAGCGCAAGGCCAAGAAAACCGACGCCGTCGAATACCTCCTACCTGCGGACTACAAAGACAAATGAGCCGACTGATGAACCTGCTGACGCGCGGCGTCGTGGCCATGGTCAAGTCCACGGGCAAGATGCAAAGCCTGCAGATGCGCCTGACCCATGGCGAGCTCAAAGACGGGATGGAGCACCTTGAGCCCTACGGCTTTACGAGCTGCCCCCACGAGGGGGCGGAAGGTTTGGCCGCGTTTATGGGCGGCGACCGATCCCATGGCGTCGTGGTAGTCGTCGCGGACCGACGATATCGCTTGCAAGCCCTGGAGGCGGGCGAAGTCGCGATATTTACCGATGAGGGCGACAAGATCCATTTCAAGCGTGGCCGCATCATCGACATTGAGACCCAGACGCTGAACATTCGCGCGGCGAAGGGTGTTCACTTCGAAACGCCCAGCATTACGCAGACCGGGACAATCGTCAGCCAGGGCGACCAGATCGCCGGCGGCGTTAGCCAGATCAACCACCCGCACACCGGTGTGAAGGAAGGCCCAGACCAGAGCGGCCCGCCGGTCCCTGGGGGTGCGTCATGACCGTCATCGTTGCGGATGGCGTAGAGGTCAACCTGCGCCGGGCTGTGGAAATCAGCCTGTTCACGTGGCGCCGCGCCAATGCCTCCGATCAGGTCGAAGACGAGGAGCGCTACGGCTGGTGGGGTGACAGCTTTCCGCTGGTTGCGAACGATCGTATCGGCTCGAGGCTCTGGCTGCTGCGCCGGCGCAAGCTGACCAGCGCAACCATCGGTGATGCCGTGACCTATGCCCAGGAGGCGCTCAAATGGTTGCTGGATGACGGACATGCCACTGCGGTGCAGGTGCTTACAGAACGCGCCGGGCATTCCCGGCTCAACCTGGGCGTAGTCATGACCCTGCCCTCGGGCGAAACCCTGGATATCTACCCTAACGAACATTGGCAGGTGCTCTATGCCGTTTGAAACCCCGACCCTGCCCACGCTCATCAGCCGCACCGCTGCTGACCTTGCCAGTGATGCCTTGCGCCAGTCAGATGCGCAGGTGCTGTCACGCACGATCAGTGGCGCGGCTTATGGGCTGTACGGTTACCTCAACTGGATTGCCAAGCAGATCCTCCCCGACACCGCGGACGCCGTCACGCTCGAGCGCCAAGCGCTGCTGCGGCTGGAAACCCCGCGCATCCCGGCGAAAAGTGCAACCGGATCGGCGAGCTTCTTGGCCTCAGCAGGATCTGTTCTGGATGCGAATCTGGTGGTGCAGGCGAGCGACGGGCGTCAGTACCGTGTGGTGGACGCTATCACTCCGGCTTCAGGGATAAACACCGCGAAACTCGAAGCCGTTGACGGCGGAATCCTGGGCAATGCAGCCGCAGGCCTGACCCTGAAGCTGGTGCAGCCGGTGACGGGCATTGACGAGACGTTCACCGTCTTGGCGCCGGGCATCACCGGTGGCAGTAACCAGGAGTCAGTCGAATCGTTGCGCAGTCGCGTCATTCGCAGCTACCAGGTTATTCCCCACGGGGGAGACGCTGATGACTACGTGACGTGGGCGCTGGAGTGCGCAGGGGTGACGCGCGCCTGGACGGTGAAAAATTACCTGGGCCCCGGCACCGTGGGTGTGTTCTTCGTTCGCGATGGCGACGCCTCGATCATTCCGGACGCCAATGAGATCGCCACGGTCAAGAACTACATCCACACCAAGGCGCCGGTGACCGCCGAAGTGATCGTGCTTGCGCCGGTGCTCAAAGCCGTCAACTACACGATCAAGCTCACCCCGGACACCACCGTGGTGCGCACTGCGGTTACCGCTGAACTCACAGACCTGCACGAGCGAGAGGCGGGCCTGGGTGAGACGCTGCTGATCAGTCATATCCGGGAGGCGATTAGCAGCGCACAAGGTGAGGTCGACAACGTGGTTGGCAGCCCTGCGAATGACGTTACCGCCAAGCCCAACGAGCTGCTCACGGTGGGGGCAATCACATGGCAATAAGGACCGCCGATGAGTACCTCTCACAGTTGATCGCTCTTCTTCCTCAAGGTCCGGCCTGGGATCTGGAGGGGGCTCCCGAGCTGGAAGTCGTGCTCACCGGGATTGCGCAGGAAATGGCCCGGCTGGATGCCCGGGCGTTTGCTCTTAATTCCGAGATGGACCCGGCCCATGTCTTCGAGCTGGTGCCGGAATGGGAGGCAGTTATGGGGCTCCCTGATGACTGTCTGGGCAGCTCACCGGCATTTGCTGATCGCCAGCTCGGGGTGCAGCAACGACTTCTCGCGATTGGCAGCCAGCACGTCAGCTATTTCATCGCGATCGCCAGAGGGCAGGGCTATCCGAACGCGTCTGTCACTCAGCACAGAGCGCCACGCTTTGGTCGTGCTCGCATGGGGAAGAGCCACTTCGGCACGTGGCAGGCCCAGTTCATGTGGACCCTGAACACGGGCGGGCGGCAATCCCTCGGCCGCCGATTTGGTGTGAGCCATTGGGGTCAGCGATTTGGTGCGAATCCCGGCAGTGCCCTTGAATGCATCATCCGCCGCTACGCACCTGCGCACACCATCGTCAATATCAACTACAAGTGAGAATAATCAGTGGACTATCCAATTAGCGTCCCCAGCGTCGGGCTCGTGGGCGGAAGGTTTGTGGATGAAAACACGGCCACCGGCACGATCGGCTCGTTGATCCCCTCGGACTGGGGCAATGCGGTCACCGATGAAATCCTGAATACCATTCGGGGCGCATCGCTGGTGCCCAAGGAAAATACAAACAATCAGCTACTCGCTGCCATCAGGGCGATCATCGCGAGCCAGGTTGGCAAACTCAAAAATATGGTCCGGCTCACCGCCAATGGCACTTTCATCGTGCCGGATGGTGTGTATCAAATCTGGCTAAGCGGTTGCGGTGCTGGCGGCGGCGGTGGCGCAACTCTGTCGACCAATTCATCGTCGTTTGTCACGGGAGGATCAGGCGGCGGCGCAGGTCAATCGCTCTATCGGCAGTTGATCAACGTCAACCCCGGACAGTCGATTCCCTACGTAATCGGCGCTCCAGGTGTTGGAGGGACACCTGCCGCCAATAACGCAACAGATGGCGGCGCCACTATTTTCGGGAATCTTACGCTTGCAGGCGGCACCAAGGGGCTGCTGGGCTCCGGCGGTACCGCCTCCCCTGCAAACTACGCAGGCCCAGAAGGCGGCGCTGGATTCCCGAAAGGCGGGTATGCCTCAGACACCATGGTGTATTCCGGCGGACAGGCTTCCGGTGGCATGGGTGGAATTGGCGGCAGCACCCCATTCGGCAACGCAGGACCTCCGGGCCGAGGCGCGGTAGGCGCTAACCCCAGCGCTTTTCCGGGAAGTGGTTACGGTGCTGGCGGCAGTGGTTCTGGTGGTGCGTACACCTCGCCCGTTTCAGCGCCTGGCGGCACCGGTGCGCCAGGTTTACAAGGTGTTCTCATTCTGGAGTGGTAATTGGCAATGGCAAACTACGCAATCGTTGAAAAAGGAAAGGTGATCAACGTGTCGGTCTGGGACGGAGACACCGAGAACTGGACCCCGTCCGAGGGTCAGGAGGCGGTGCTAATTCCTGACGGGCTTCCGGTAACCACCGGCACCAAATGCAAAAAAGGGGTCTTCACTTTGGAGCCAATTGCGCAGGCGCCTGAACTCGTGCCATCGGCGGAAGACATTCTGAAGAAGAACACCAACCTTCGTGACACGGCGCTGGCGACGGCGACGCTCGCCATCGGACCGCTTCAGGACGCAGTGGATCTCGACGAAGCTACCGCTGAAGAAACCGGCCTGCTAAAAAAGTGGAAGCAGTACCGGATAGCGGTAAACCGCATCGACCTGACGCTGACGTCCCCGCCATGGCCTGAACAGCCCTCGTAACCCCCCCGACCGCCTTGAGCGGTTTTTTTTCGTCTGGAGAAAAGTGATGACTGTAACCGAGAAAGATCGCGACGTGCTGGCGCGCACGCTGTGGGGCGAAGCGCGCGGCGAGGGGCTGGCCGGGATGGTGGCCGTGGCCTGGACGATCCGCAACCGCGTGGACGACGGCAAGGACAAGTCGTGGTGGGGAGAGGGTTACGCCGGGGTCTGCCAGAAGCCTTACCAGTTCAGCTGCTGGAACCGCAACGACCCGAACTATCAGTTCCTGAGCGGCGCGCGGCCGATCCCGTTCCGCGAGTTGGCACAGTGCCGAATTGCTGCTGACCAGGTGATCGACGGCAAGGTGCCAGACCCTACCGGCGGCGCTACCCACTACTACGCCACCACCATGCCGAAGGCGCCGGACTGGGCCGCTAAGGCGAATCGCACGCTGAAGCTGGGCAATCACATGTTCTTTCGCGACGTGCCCTGATAGCGGCCTCTCGATTTCGACCACTAGGAGAACGCAGTGCAGACAACAACGAAAGAAGAGACCTTCTCGCGCGCGATGCGCGTGACGCTGGGCGTGAAGGCAAACGGCGGTTCGGTCGCGGTTCAAGTCAAGATGGGCGACAGCTGGGTGACGTCCGACACGCTCTGGGCCGACGGGGCGTATCAGCTCAATATTCCCCCGGCCACGGTTCGATTCGTGCCATCGGCTGGCGCCGCCTTCGAGGTGTTCGCATGAGTCTTATCGCCGAGGGCCAGCAGACCCGCCGTCGCATCCGTCGTGGCCTGGGCCTGTTGGGCGACAGCTTCAGCGCAAACTGCCACACGATTGATCCGAAAGCCTTCGGTACCGAGGCGTATGGTTACGCCGGCGCGGTTGCCGCGAAGACAGGCCTCTTTCCAAGCTACCTGGACAATCAGGGCAAGGTCGGCGACCACACCGGCCAGTTCATGCCGCGCCTGCCGTCCTGTCTGACGTCAGTCACGGCGGATCTGTGGCTGCTGTTGTCGCGCACAAACGACAGCACCACGCCAGGGATGACGCTCGCGGACAGCAAGGCGAACGTGATGAAGGCGGTCATGGCGTTCCTGAATACGCCGGGTAAGTACCTGATTGTCGGCACCGGCACGCCGCGGTTCGGCACTAAAGCGCTCGCCGGCCAGGCATTGGCGGACGCGATCGCCTATAAGGATTGGGTGCTGACCTACGTCAAACAGTTCGTGCCGGTAGTGAACATCTGGGATGGCTTCACCCAGGCCATGACGGTCGATGACCTGCACCCGAACCTGATCGGCGCCGACTTTATCCAGTCCCGCTGCGTGCCGATCATCAATGCCAACTTCGAGTTCTTCGGCGTGCCGCTGCCAACGGATGCCGCCGATCTGTACTCGGCGATTCGGCCCTTTGGCTGTCTCAACGCGAACCCGCTGCTGGCCGGCACTACCGGAGCGATCAACGCCTCGGTCAACCCGGTGGCAGGTTCGGTGCTGGCGGACAGTCATAAGGCATCGGGCTCTGGCCTGACCGGTGTCGCGACGCGCTGGTACAAGGAGCCCGCAGCATTCGGCGAGGCGCAGTGCATCGAACTCAGCGGCACGATGGCGGCAGCCGGCGGATACATCTACGTCCAGCCAGCGGCGAACCTGACCCTGAGCAACCTGGCCCTCGGTGACGTTATCGAAATGGTCGCCGCGCCAGAAATCGTGGGAACGACCCGGGGGATTCTCGGATGGGAAGCCGAACTGATCGTCACCAAGCCCGTCGGCGGCGCATCATCACTGGTGTATTACCGCTCGATGGACAAGTACCAGGAACCGTTCACGCTGCCGGCGAACTGGAAAGGCGAGCTGGAGACACAGCGATGCAGTTTCGACGCGACCGAGACGGTAATCAGTTGGCGGATGGGCCTGTACTTGGCCGCCGGAATCGCGTTCGATTCGAAGGTTAAAGTCGGCCAGATGGGCGTTCGCAAGCTCTGACTGAGAAGAATTAAAAGGCGGCGCGCATGGATGCCGTGCCGCCTTCCGCATACTACTTGCCGAGATGTTCGCGAACCTTCTTGGCCGAATGCCCGACGGCTTGTACGGCCCGCTTTAGTTGATCCTCAGTTACACCAAATTTCTTTGCCCAGTCCCTTAGCTCCCAGGGTTCCTTGATGCTGATCAAATCGGTGTCTGGGTGTCCGCGGTTGGATAGGTCATCAGCCATATTCATCTCCTTTTGATACCTGCAAGGTTCAGGTTGATGAAATATAGGTCAAACAATTTCGATGTCAAACCGGTCAATTTACGGCACGGCGATGTGACTGGCGCGCAATTAACAGCCACCGCGAGAAGCTGGGCGCATCTATATGCAGTCGCGTACGATCAGTGTCTTCTGCCTACTGTTTTTTATGAAATTGCTCTTGACGCATCTTCTGAGTCGCTTCGTGCCTTGCCGTTGCGATGTCCCGCAGCGTGGCTCCTGCTGCTCCGACCATTCCCACCCCAACGAACAGTATTAAAACTTCACCCGCAAACCAGAGATTGTGAATCTCTAGGATGTCTATAAGACTAGGCCGGGCAGCAATCGCCCAAACTGTACTGATGAGTGGTATTTGAGTCTGCTCATAAATGGCGCTAGTAATCCTGACAATCGGCCCTATCCCGTAGTAATGGGAGTAGTCATACAGTGCGAGGAGCATAGAGGCGACAATAAAAGGAAAGCTCAAAAGGATTATAAGCAAGCCAAAATTTCGCTGCTTTCTAGCGGATGATATTTCTTGTTGAACGTTCACAACTGATTCCTTTCTAGGTGATAGATCCTGAACCGCACGTGCCGATTGTTGGCAAAAACTAGCCTCAAGCTTCACATCGGGACGGTGGAAATCTTGAAGGTTCGCGTCAGAATTGTACGTTCATTTGTACGTGAAGCACAAAAAAAAGGCCTGCATCGCTGCAAGCCTTTGTTTTGTATGGTGCCGGCACCAGGAGTCGAACCCGGGACCTACTGATTACAAGTCAGCAGCTCGAAGTCGGAATCGCGATTTCTGGCTGATCAGTAGTATCTGTTCGCAGCGCGGGGCAGCATCGCTGCGCACCCTCGATAGTAGGATGAAACGCTCCTAGTTTAGCTCGGGCAGGCGATCAACTTCTCTAACTTAAACGCGTCATGAAATACCTGCTGAATCGCAGCCTTTTGAAGCTTATTAGGCTTAATGATCACGAAGATATCCGCATGAGACGTTTTATCTTTGAGCGGAGTGGCGAACACTCCGAACAACCGCTGGCCTTCTGGGAACTCAGCTTCTCTGAAATCAGAGCACAGTCCGTTAATGAACCCGATGTAGCTTCTTTTCTTCTCAGGATACTTGGTATTATGTTTCAGTACCTTATCTGCACCAAACGCATGAATTTCTTCGTCGCAGGTCATCTCGTACCGTTGTACCGAAATGCCACGTTGAGTGGCTTCAGTGAACGCCCCTCTTGTGAATTCCATTATTTCAGAATCTATATGGCTCGGGTCTTCAAGTACGCGGGCTAATAGCTCACCACCACCCACTGGCCCACAGCCGGAGCCGTATACAGTTTCTTCAGCTTCATTCAGCTGAGCAGAACTCAAAGAGCATGCCACGATTAGATCGTGGCGCTCTTTTGGGTCTGTAACGTCTTCGTCAAGTATCGTTGTTAGCTTGGGAGACATTGGTTGCTCTCAAAAGCTGTCTACGAATTCTAACGTCTTTGCAAGCTCTCTGGCATCGCCCATGTTAAATTCATAGGCCTCAATCTTTCCGCTCGCTCGTTTCTTCGAATACATTGTTACGTAGTAGTCCCCGTAGAAAGATAGTGAAAGGTAACTCTCGTTGTTGTCGACGACATACGACGGAATACCTTCATGATCAAGCACGCAGGAGATTTCTGGGCACGAATCGACATTAGCGCTCACTAGCTGTAGGAACAGCTCAGCATCGTACAAGCTTTTGACAGATGGAGCTGGTGCATCACCGCCGTCCCAGCCATCAACTAAGTCGTAATATTTGCGCAGTTGTGTTTGAGCACGCAGACAGAAGTCTCTAAAAATGACCTCGTCTTCTTCTATTGATACCAGTTCAGAGTCAGCGCTGTACAAGTAATTCTGATAGTCTGACGGACGAATCAGGGCTTCATCTAAGCCACTCCAAAAAAAGTGCGGCTCCGACATCGTTGTCTTGTTTACTAGCTTTAAGCAGACATCAAACGCCGATTCAAAAAAAACAGTTCTCGTAAACTCGGTAGGGGCGAGTGGAAAGCTGATTTTTTGGAATACATCGAGAGCACCATTCATGGACTCAAACTTTGTAGCTTCCAAGCTTCTCATTGCTACGCTCATGATTATCTCCCTTCGTGCCGCGCCAAGCCAATTTTTTCTGCCATGCTGTCTGACAGCATATCTTTCAGAATGGTCTTGTGGTAATTCCTTAATGCATGTGCATTTTCCTCAAGCATTGCCGAGAAGGAATCGCCTGTATCTACTTCTGCCACTTTTAGTACGTGCAACAAATCAATCGCCAAAACATACCTGGCGTCACCGCTCGCTGTTGGCTCGGTGTCGTCCGTGGTGACAATGACGTGGCTAACTTTAATATTGTGCAGTAACGGTAAACCGCGTGGAAGCTCGCTATCAAAAACTCCGATTTGAGAGTGCCAAAAATCACCTTCGCGGAGGCAAGCTTTAGCA
Organism: Pseudomonas sp. W5-36; assembly: GCF_046540455.1. Lineage (NCBI taxonomy): Bacteria > Pseudomonadati > Pseudomonadota > Gammaproteobacteria > Pseudomonadales > Pseudomonadaceae > Pseudomonas > Pseudomonas sp. W5-36. The sequence continues at coordinate 112,939 of NZ_JAXCIQ010000010.1, forward strand.
ATATATTTCGTTTCGGGATTTAGCGCTTCCTGAATAGGCCAGTCAATATTGTCACTGACAAACTCATCCCTATAGCTTAGAATAATGCGGTCTATGTTATGGCCGGACTTAGCATAGGCTTGATAGGCTATTGAAAGCGCAAAGGAAGCTTCTGCGAGAAAACTATTAAAGTCTGTATAAGCTTTACTTGTAAAGCTGGCTCTCGATTGTAATATATCAAACCGAGTAACTTCTTTATCTGCCAGTTTATTAATGTAAGCATGACCAACCACATCTGGCAATGAGCCCTGCGGGTCGTGAGCATCCGGCCGACCTTTACGTATGGTACGTCTGATCGGAAATTTGACTTTCAGCCGGGAGGCTTCATCTCGCACCACGGCGAGCCCGTTACCATCCACTTCACCGCTGAATTCGCATATCAGCGATATGGACTCAATGGAATGAGCTTCGGAAATGGGTTTCAGCACAAAAATTTCCTTACGTTCAGAATCTGAAAGCCTGCGAGGTCCGGCGTGCATCTGGGTAGACTAGCAGGAACACCGTTTAGCTGCATCGGCTTAGCTATAGAATTCTTGAGCATGCCCATGCTGTCATTAAGCTGGCATTCCCCAGCCAAATCAGCCCTAAAAGGCACAAAAAAAGCACTGTTGCAAAATGCTAAGTGCTTGATTTGTAATGCTTGTTTGGTGGAGCCGGGGGGATTTGAACCCCCGTCCGCCAGTACTCCGCTTTCGGGCCTACATGCTTAGCCGTGTCTATTAAGTTAACCCTCAGCGACCCGACGGGCAGGGTGCTTTGGGCGAGCTGTGTAAGTTTTAGCCGATTCGTCCACAGCGTACTGCACGGCGATCCTGTTCTATATGACAATCACTTTGGGTTTACAGGCATCCCCTGGTGATTGCTGGAGCCGAAGCTACCAGAAGGAAGGCTAGCACCGCTTACGCGGCGAGAGCTTGTTCCCCGTAGGTTTCGTCATTGGCAACTATAGAAAGTTGCAACAGTGGATTTACGACTTCTGTTACCAAGTCGGCATGCCCCTAGAGTTTCATCACCGGCGTCGAATCCTAATCGGCCCCAATTCTGCTGCTCTAGCAGTCAGGCGGCGGAGTCTACCCGAATCAATGAGATACGTCGACCGTCCGCCTGACATTCCGCTCGCTACGGCTTTGGAGCCGTCGCGATTCGGCAATTACTTCGCGGCACCGCCGTCGCTGCCGTCACCGCCGGTCTTCAGCTCGGTGATTTTCTTCTGAGTGATCGAGATGCACTCTTTCTCATTACCAGCTTTTTGCGCGGCGGTGGCATCAGCAACGGTTTTTTCAATATCGGTCTTGCTGTCGCCGGCGAGGTTGGTGACAGTCGACGCTTCAGCATTCTTCAGTGCCGCGATGTTCGCGCCGCACAGGTCATCAGCAGCGAAAACCGGGGAGCCCAACAGTGCAGCGGTAAGAAACAGTCCAGTCAGTGCGGTGCGCTTCATGTGTATCTCCTTGAGCCTGTTGACTCGGGGTCGCCGCTCAATTTGCCGGTGCCCGAGATAGAGGGAAAAGCGCCGAATGGTTTGTGGCGCCTAAAGACATGGACTGCCGCCTGTCGCAGGGGTTCTATTTTTTTTTCACGATGCTGTGAAAAAGCCACGTTGCCGGATGTTTCGGGATTATGGGGCGATCTGCGCCCCATTTGTGTGCATTAAGGGGTTCTTGGTTGAGTCACTCGATCCACGAGATAGACCAGGCCGTGGTAGTCGATACCACCGTATTGCGTAAGCCCGATCTCGCACGTCCGGCTGGTCGAAATGCCTTCATCACAGTACTGAACCGCGTCTTTCAGCGAGCGCAGCGCATGGGCGTTCAGCTCCGGTGTGGTGAAGCCTTTGTCGCCCGCGAACCCGCAGCAATGAATGCCTTCGGGCACGACCACATTCACGCTGCACATCCTCGCAAGGTCGATCAGCGCCTGGCTCTCGCCCAGGTGTTGCGTGCTGCAGGTGACGTGAACGGCGATGGGCGCCTGCTGCGGGGTGAACACCAGTTTATCCAGCAGATGGGTGCGGATGAAACGTACCGGGTCATACAGGTCGAGCCGTGTTTCCTTGAGGTCCTGAACCAGACGCAGGGTGCAGGGGCTGGTGTCGCAATAGATCGGATCAAGCCCGCCACGACTGGCCTGGGTCAGCGCAGCGAGCATCTGCTGGCGCTTGTCCTCCGCCTGCCCGGCGTAGCCCTTGGAGGCGAAAGGCTGGCCGCAGCACAGACTGTCCTGGTTTTCCGGAAACACCACTTGATAGCCGGCTTTCTCCAGCAGCCCTCGGGTCTTGTCCATCAGCGACATCTGTTCGCGATCCCCCGCCGCAGGCCCCATGACGCGGGACACGCAGGCGGCCAGATAGACTACGCGGGGGCGCGTATCTTCAAACGGGGGCGTGAAGCGAATAGCGTGCTCGGGTTGCGGCATCGCCGGCGTCCATTGAGGTACGCGGCCCGACGACGCCTTGCTCAGCGCGCTGGAAATCTTCGCCAGCCTCGGCGCGCCGAGCAGCATGCGTGCGCCATTGGCCGCATGCAGCGTAAATCGCGCGCCCTTCAACGCTGTCGCAAAATGCTGACTGATCCAGCTGGCCGCCCAGTCATGATGCGCTTGGTCCCCACGAAGCTTTTTCACCAGTTCGCCGGTATTGATGCCGACCGGGCAACGTTGCGCGCACAAACCGGTGGCGGCGCAGGTGTCGATGCCCTGGTACTGGTAGTCGCGCTCCAGCTGAGTGGTGTCGGTGCCCGCACGTTTTTTCGCCTGAATGTCACGCCACATGACGATCCGCTGCCGTGGACTCAGTGTCAGCCCTTTCGATGGACACACCGGTTCGCAAAAGCCGCACTCGATGCATTTGTCGACGATCGCATCGGCAGCGGGCATGGGTTTCAGGTGCTTGAGGTGCACCTGCGGATCCTCACTGAGCACGACGTCCGGATTAAGAATGCCGGCGGGGTCGAGCAACCGTTTGAGTTGCCACATCAGCGCATAAGCCTCGCTTCCCCACTCAAGCTCCACGAACGGCGCCATGTTGCGGCCGGTGCCGTGTTCAGCCTTCAGTGAGCCGTTGAACTCCACGGCCACCAGTTGCGTGACGTCATCCATGAACGCGGAATAACGCGCGATTTCCTGCGGGTCGTTGAACCCTTGGGTGAAGACGAAGTGCAGGTTGCCCTCCAACGCATGGCCGAACAGGATCGCTTCGTCGTAGCGGTGCTTTTCGAACAGTTCGATCAGTCGCCGAACGCCGACGGCCAGTTGCTCGACGGGGAAGGTGACGTCTTCGATGATGACGGTCGTACCGGTCTCACGCACCGCGCCGACGGCAGGGAAGGTGTCTTTGCGAATGGCCCAGAGCCGCGCGTTTTCGATCGCGTCTTCGGTGAAATCAACCTGCTTCTCGACCGGGAAATGCGCGATGGACGCCATGATCTGGGCCAGTTGTTCGTGCAGCAACGGCCGGGTCGCGGCGCGGGCTTCGATCAACAGGGCGCAGGCGCCTTCCGACAGCTCACGAACGAATGCCGGCATGCCTGGCTTGTTCTGCACCGAACGCAGGCTGCGTCGATCAAGCAGTTCGACGGCAGCGACTGGCTGGGTTTTCAGAACCGTTACGGCGTTGCAGCAGGTTTCGATGTCGGGAAAGACAATCAGCGTCGTCGCCTTGTTCGGGTGATCGGGCACCGTGTCATATGTCACCGCACTGATGAAACCCAGCGTGCCCTCCGAACCCACCAGCAGGTGACTGAGGATGTCGAGGGGCTCGTCGAAATCCACCAAGGCGTTTAGCGACAGGCCGCACGTGTTCTTCAAGCGGTACTTGTGGCGGATCTTCGCAGCGAGTTCCGTATTTGCGCGCGTCTCACGACCCAGTTGCGCGAGGCGATCCAGCAGCTCGCCATGGCTGACTTTAAATGCAGCGACGCTGGCGGCATCTTCCGTGTCCAAGCGTGTGCCGTCGGCGAGCAGCAGCCGAATGCCGGCGAGGGTGTGGTAGGTGTTCTGGGCCGTGCCGCAGCACATGCCGCTGGAGTTGTTAGCAACGATGCCGCCAATTTTTGCTGCGTGCATGGACGCCGGGTCTGGACCGATCTTGCGCCCGAACGGCGCCAGCCAGACATTGGCCTGTGCACCGATGACGCCCGGTTGCAAACGGATCTGCGCACCTTGCTCGCGTATTTCACGGCCGTTCCAGTTGTCGCCGAGCACGATCAATACTGAGTCGCTGATGGCCTGCCCCGACAGGCTGGTGCCCGCCGCGCGGAAGGTCACGGAGACTTTATCCGCCTGCGCCAGCTTCAGCAGCGCCACGACTTCGTCTTCTGATTCGACGCGGATGACCAGTTTGGGGATCAGCCGATAAAAACTGGCGTCGGTGCCAAAGGCCAGGGTCGAGAGCGGGTCGTCGAAGCGTCTTCCGGCAGGAATGAGGCTGTTCACTCCGTCCAGAAACGCGGCGGGCAAGGTCATGCGGTTTTCCTCGTGGGTGCATCTCATTGGCGGCTGCGGCCTCTGTCGGGCCGCATGGGGCGGGATCGGCGCGGATCAGGCGCCCAGTTCGCGAACCAGCGAATCGCGAGTGATCTCGCTGATCGACTTGGCACCGGTCAGGACCATCGCCACGCGCATTTCCTTCTCGAACAGATCCAGCAGGTTTTTCACGCCGGCCTCACCGTGAGTGGCCAAGGCGTAGATGAACGCGCGGCCGATCAGCACGGTGTCGGCCCCGAGGGCGATCATGCGCACCACGTCCAGGCCGCTGCGAATGCCGGAGTCGGCGAGAATCTTCAGATCGCCTTTCACCGCGTCAGCGATGGCGGGCAGCGCGCGGGCGGTGGACAGCGCGCCATCGAGCTGGCGACCGCCATGGTTGGACACAACGATGCCGTCGGCGCCGAATTTCACGGCATCCCGGGCGTCTTCCGGGTCGAGGATGCCCTTGATGATCATCGGGCCGTCCCAGGAATCGCGAATCCATTCCAGGTCTTTCCATGAAATCGACGGATCGAAGTTGTTGCCCAGCCAGGCGATGTAGTCGGTGAGACCGGTAGGGTTGCCGCGATAGGCCGACACGTTGCCCAAGTCGTGGGGGCGGCCGTTGATGCCGACATCCCACGCCCATTGCGGGTGAGTCATGGCTTGCAAAACGCGGCGCATCGGCCCGCTTTTGCCGCTCATGCCGGAATGCGCGTCACGGTAACGCGCGCCCGGGACGGGCATGTCGACGGTGAATACCAGTGTCTTCACGCCGGCGGCTTTGGCTCGCTCCAGCGCATTCCGCATGAAGCCGCGGTCTTTCAGCACGTAGAGCTGAAACCACATGGGCCGCTTGATCGCCGGAGCGACTTCTTCAATCGGGCACAACGAAACCGTCGACAGCGTGAACGGAATGCCCTTGGCGTCTGCAGCGCGCGCGGCCTGCACTTCGCCACGGCGGGCATACATGCCGCAGAGACCGACCGGTGCCAGTGCCATCGGCATGCTCAGGGTTTCACCGAACAGCGTCGTCTCCAGACTCAGCTCGGACATGTTCTTCAGGATGCGCTGGCGCAGCGCAATGCTGGCCAGGTCGGAGACGTTGTGGCGCAGGGTGTGCTCGGCGTAGGCGCCGCCGTCGGCGTAGTGAAACAGGAAGGGCGGCAGTTTGCGCTGAGCGGCGGCGCGGTAGTCGGTGGAGGCAGAAATGATCATGGGATCTCGCAGATGAGTGAGCGGGGGCCACAGCCGGGCGCTAAAAACGCACCCGGCGCTCGTCTGATTAATGAACCAGCATGCCGGTGAACCAGTACGCCTGGGCGTAGGTGATGCAGCCAACGATGGTGGCAAAGAAAATGCTGTGCTTGAGGGTGAAGCGGAACAGGTCGGATTCTTTACCCACCAGGCCAGTCGCCGCGCAGGCCACTGCGATCGACTGCGGGGAAATCATCTTGCCGGTCACGCCGCCGCTGGAGTTGGCCGCCACCATCAGCACGTCACTGACGCCCAGTTGATGTGCGGTAGTCGCCTGCAACGAGCCGAACAGCGCGTTCGACGAGGTGTCGGAACCCGTCAGGAACACGCCCAGCCAGCCGAGGAACGGTGAGAAGAACGGGAACGCGCTGCCTGTCCCGGCGAGGACCAGCGCCAGGGTGGAGGACATGCCGGAGTAGTTCATGACGAAGGCAAAGGCCAGCACCATGCCGATGGACACGATGGCCCAGCGCAGTTCGATGAGCGTTTCTTTGAACGTGGTCAGCCCGGTTTTGGCGCTGATACGCAGCACGATCATCGCCAGAATCGCCGAGATCAGAATCGCGCTGCCCGAGGCGGCGAGCAGGTCAAACTTGTACACCGCTGGCATGGCGGTCGGGTTGGCGACAATCGGCGCCATCTTCATGACCAGTTGATCCAGGTGCGGGACGGGGAAGTTCATGGTCAGCCCTTGCAGCGGACCGCCTGCCGCGAACAGCGCCTTGAACGGCTTCAGCGTCCAGATCGTCACGACGACTGTGAGGATCAGGAAGGGCGACCATGCTTTGACGATGGTGCCCGCCGAGTACGGCGATTTCTTGGTGGTGCGCGGCTGACCAAAGCCGCCTGCATTTCCTGCGCCGCCGCCCATGACTGCGGCACCGCCTGGCGTACCGGCGATCTGCGCATCGGCTGCGCGAGCGGGCTGCCAGACTTTCAGGAAGAACGTCAGGGCCACGAGGCTGACCAGCGCTGAGGTAATGTCAGGCAGTTCCGGACCAATGAAGTTGGAGGTCAGAAATTGAACGATGGCGAAGCTGCCGCCCGCGACCAGCGCCGCCGGCCAGGTCTCCTTGACGCCTTTCACGCCGTCCATCATGAACATCAGCCAGAACGGCACGAACACCGACAACAGCGGCAATTGACGACCGGCCATTGCACCGATCTTGAACGGGTCGAGGCCCGACACCTGACCGGCCACGATGATCGGAATACCCAATGCGCCAAAGGCCACGGGTGCAGTGTTGGCGATCAGGCAGAGGCCGGCGGCGTACAGCGGGTTCAAACCCAGGCCAACGAGCAACGCAGCGGTGATTGCCACCGGTGCGCCGAAGCCTGCGGCCCCTTCCAGAAACGCGCCGAAGCAGAAACCGATCAGCAAGACCTGCAGGCGCTGGTCGTCAGTGATCGACATGACCGAACTGCGAATGATTTCGAACTGGCCGCTTTTGACCGTCAGTTTGTAGAGAAACACGGCGGCGACGATGATCCACGCGATCGGCCACAAGCCATAGAGGAACCCGTAACCGGCGGAAGCAACGGCCATGTCGGCAGGCATCTGGAACGCGAAGATCGCGATCAGTATGGCGAGAACAAGCGTGATGGCGCCTGCGACGTGGCCCTTGAGCCGGAATATCGCCAGCGCGAGAAAGAAGAAAACGATCGGAATGACAGCCGCCAGCGCCGAAAAGCCCAAGCCGCCAAGAGGTGTGTAGAGCTGTTGCCAGGTTTGCATGTATGAGGCCCCTAATTGTTTTTGGTTAGGCCCGGTGTCCATGTCTTACGTGCGCGGCTCCTGCAGGTGACAACTGCTTGTCTGTCTTCCTGCCGGCGCTGACGAACGAGTCGCACAGCTCACCAGCTCAAGCGTTCCGCCGTCGGGAAGTGCCTGCGGCGTGGTACAGCGGCAAGCCGTCCATTGCCGGCATTGTAAATTGGTAATACCAATTTACAATGTCTTGGCGCTAGGTTAGAAGCCTTGCCGATGGTGTGTCAATTTATGACGCTTAAACTTTCGTAGCAGCTCGCCCGGATTTCGCCCGCTCTTCGCCTGAGAGGGCGATTTCTCCTACATCTGCCGGGTGAATGTCTGGTTACGATGGGCGAGAATATGCGCCCTGCGGCCATGTCAGGCGGGGCAGTCGGGATGTGGAGTGAAGGGTTATGGGGTTTGATCAGGTGCGTCAGCGCCGCTTGTCCGACGATATTGTCGAGCAGCTGGAAAGGATGATTCTGGAGGGCACGCTGCGCTCCGGCGGTCGCCTGCCGGCTGAGCGAGCGCTGGCCGAGCAATTCGGTGTGTCACGCCCCTCGCTGCGCGAAGCCATTCAAAAGCTGACGGCCAAAGGGCTGTTGGTCAGCCGTCAGGGGGGCGGCAACTACGTCGTCGACAGCATTGGATCGACGTTCAGCGATCCGCTGCTTCATCTGCTGGAAAGCAGTCCGGAAGCCCAGCGCGACCTGCTCGAATTTCGCCACACCCTTGAAGCCTCCTGCGCCTACTACGCGGCGATACGTGCGACAGATGTTGATCGGATGCAGCTGCGCGAAGCCTTTGATGCTTTGCAGGACTGCTACACCCGTGCGGAGGAAGTGAGCCGCGCGGAGGAGGGCGCGGCGGACGCCAATTTTCACCTCGCCATCGCCGAAGCCAGCCATAACGCCGTGTTGCTGCACACCATTCGCGGTCTGTTCGATCTGCTGCGGCGCAGTGTCGTCACCAACATTGGCGGCATGTACAAACAGCGCGCAGAAACCCGGGACATGCTGATTGATCAGCATCGTGAGTTGTACCTGGCGATTATCGAAGGGCGGGCGGACGACGCTCGAGAAGTGTCGAGCCGTCACTTGCTGTACGTGCAGGAAGTGCTGGAGGAAGTGCGCCAGCAAGTGCAGCGAACTGCCCGGGCTGAGCGGCGCAGCCGGATTTGAAGAGGTGATGTTGCGCACGATGGGGAGAGTGCCGCTTATAACCAGCCGGCGCTGCTGAACGTGCATCTTTACCGGGCCTCAGCCGAGACCCGGTCTTGCCGAAACAGGCGGGAGAGACTGAATCAGTCTTCCTTGCCCTTGTTCCGCACGGCGCGTTGCAGCTCGCGATTGGAATCGCGCTCGCGCTCGGTGTCGCGCTTGTCGTATTCCTTCTTGCCTTTACCCAGAGCAATCTCGCACTTGATCAAGTGCTGCTTCCAGTAAAGGGCAAGGGCCACGCAGGCATAGCCTTTTTGCTGAACAGACGACGTTAGCTTCTCCAGCTCGCGCTTGTTGAGCAACAGTTTACGGGTGCGTGTCGGGTCAGCGATGACGTGGGTACTGGCTGTCGTCAACGGCGAGATATGGCTACCCATCAGCCAGGCCTCACCGTCCTTGAGCAACACGTAACTGTCAACCAGCTGCACCTTGTTGGCACGCAGGCTTTTTACTTCCCAGCCAGCCAGGACCAGACCGGCCTCGAACTTGTGTTCGATGAAGTAATCGTGACGCGCCTTTTTATTTTGCGCGATGGTCCCTGTGGGATGTTTCTTGAGCTTAGCCATAGGCGACGCATTATAGGGATCAACGGGCGTCTCGGCTATGGGCTCGCACGCTGAAGCTGTGTGCTTGAGCACGTGGAGTGAATCCCGGACAATGCGCGATCTTTTTTGCGTGTTGGACGTGTCAACGATGTCGACGGACAAGGTTTCGGTTCACGGGAGTTGGGCCAGTCGCTGGGTGTTCATCCTGGCTGCCACCGGCTCCGCCGTGGGGTTGGGCAGCATCTGGAAATTCCCCTACATGGTCGGCGTCTACGGCGGCGGTGCGTTTGTGCTGGTGTTCCTCGCGTGCATCGCCCTGATCGGGATTCCGGTGATGATCGCCGAGACGCTCATCGGCCGTCGTGCGCGGCAGAGTCCGGCCAACGCGCTGCGTTCGCTGGCGCTCGCCGCCGGGCATTCGTCGAAGTGGTCATGGGGCGCGTTTGCCGGCATGGTCACCGCGTTGCTCATCCTCTCTTTCTATAGCGTCGTGGGGGGCTGGTCGCTCGAGTACATCATCGATGTCGGCAAGGGCGATTTCAAAGGCGTGACGCCTGACGGTGTCGGTGCCTATTTTGGCGAGATGATCGCTGATCCATGGCGCCTGGTCGGCTGGCACACGCTGTTCATGCTGCTGTCGGCGATCACCATTGCCAAGGGCGTCAACGCCGGCCTTGAGCGCAGCCTGCGCATCCTGATGCCGTTGCTGTTCGTGCTCATCGTGATTCTGTTGGGTTATAGCCTGACCACCGGGCACTTCATGGAAGGCGTGCATTTCATGTTCGACTTCACGCCTGAGAAGGTCCTTGATGGTCTGCTCCCGGCCATGGGGCACGCGTTCTTCTCGCTCAGCGTGGGCGTTGGATCGATCATGATCTACGGCGCCTACATGACCAAGGAGGCTTCGATCAGCGCGACAGTGGTCGGCGTGGCATTGCTCGACACGTTTGTGTCGCTGCTGGCGGGCCTTGCATTGTTTCCGATTGTGTTCGCAGCGGGCCTGAACCCAAGCGAAGGGCCGGGCCTGATGTTCGTTACCTTGCCGTATGCATTTGGTAACGTCGCCTTCGGTACCGTCATGGGCGTGGTGTTCTTTATTCTTGTCGCCGTCGCGGCCTGGAGTTCGGCCATTTCCTTGCTCGAACCCATGGTCGCGTACCTGGTCGAGCGTACAAAGGTGCGCCGTGGCTGGGTGACTTTCTGGCTATCGTTCATCTGCTGGTTCGTGGGCCTTGGTACGGTTTTCTCGTTCAACATCTGGAAGCAGGCCAAATTCTTCGTGAACGAAGGCGGCGGGTTCCATCTCTATCAGTGGGGATCGTCGTCGGGGCTGGATTTCTTTGGCGTGATCGATTTCTTCACCTCGCGGATCATGCTGCCGTTGGGTGGATTGTGTTTCGTGGTATTCGCAGGTTGGGTGATGGGACGCGGTGCGGTGCGCGACGAGTTGTCGGTACGTAGCCCGGTTCTGTTCGCTTTAACGTTCTCTTTGATGCGCTATGTGGCGCCGATCGGCATCTTGATTGTCTTTGCCGCTCAGCTTTGGAAATGACGCTGACATGACTACGCATATTCAACGTTCCGCCCTTTTGCCGTATCCCGCCCAGGCGCTTTATGACCTGGTCAATGACGTGAGTCGCTACTCCGAGTTTCTGCCCTGGTGTTCCGGCGCCAGTGTGCTGGAGCAGAGTGATACCTCAATGCGTGCGCGTGTCGAGATCGCCAAAGGCGGCTTGAGCCAGCACTTCGTCACACGCAATACGCTGACGCCGGGGCAAACCATCGAGATGAATCTGGAGGAGGGGCCTTTCAGCCAGCTGCACGGCGTCTGGACCTTCAAGGCCCTGAATGAAAAGGCCTGCAAGATCAGCCTAGACCTGTCGTTCGACTACAGCGGCTCGATCGTCCGCGCAACATTGGGGCCGCTGTTCAATCAGGCCGCCAACACCCTGGTTGACGCCTTCTGCCAGCGAGCCAAAGAGCTGCATGGCTGAGCGGCTGATTCGCGTTGAGGTGGTGTATGCCGCCGTTGACCGTCAGACGTTGCTCGCACTGGATGTGCCATCCGGAACATCAGTACGCGCTGCGGCTATCGCGTCGGGCATGGCCGAGCGTTTTCCTGAGCTGGATCTCGCGCAGTGCCCGATGGGCATCTTCGGCAAGCTCGTTGGCGATCCGGAGCGGCGCGAGCTGGATGACGGTGACAGGGTCGAGATTTATCGCCCGTTGCTCGCTGATCCGAAAGAGGTACGGCGTCTGCGCGCTTTAAAAGCCGCGGCTTCAAGAAAGGCGCAAAAATCGATTTAATTTTCTCATCGACACGATTGAGAGACGTAAAAAAGCCCGGGATGTCCGGGCTTTTTTGTGCGGCTGATGCTACTGGGAAACGGTGGATCAGCGCGGATTTGTGTCCAGCGGTTCCTGGGAAGGAACGGGCACGGTTTCGACCTTGTCGACGTCGTTCTGAATCTGCTCAAGCAACGAACCAGGCTTCGGCGGCTCTTCCTTCGGCGGCTGCGTCCCTTGATTTTCGGGGGTGACAGTCGTGTCGCTGCTATTGCCGAGAATGGCCTCGTCGCGGCTGACGCCCGGCTTGAAGTCACCGGACAGGCTCGCCAGTTGGTCATTGCCATTGAATATCAGGCTGACACGCTCCTGCTGGCGTTCACCACCGCCAGGCTGCAGGCTGTACAGATAGTCCCAGCGTTCAGGGTGGAAGGTGTCGGTCAACAAGGGGTTGCCCATGATAAACCTTACTTGCCGACGGGTCATTCCCGGGCGTAACTGGTCTATCATGTCCTGCGTGACGACATTGCCCTGTTGGATGTCGATTTTATAAACCCCGGGGAATGAACAACCGGCGAGTGCGAGCAGTCCCACGAAGGTGAAACTGGTTAGCAAGAGCTTGGTGTTTTGCATCGGTGGGCGACTTCCACTATCTTGGCTGGGACAACGTAAACCCCGATCATACCTGCATTAAGAGAAGCTGCGAAGCAGCGTCTGCGAGAAAGCTGACCATGGTTGAAAATAGCGAACTACGCAAAGCCGGACTTAAAGTGACCCTGCCGCGGGTCAAGATCCTTCAAATGCTCGATTCTGCGCAGCAGCGTCACATGAGCGCGGAGGACGTCTACAAGGCGCTGATGGAGGCCAACGAAGACGTCGGTCTGGCAACGGTTTATCGAGTTCTGACTCAGTTCGAAGCGGCCGGATTGGTGGTTCGCCACAATTTCGACGGCGGCCATGCGGTATTCGAGCTGGCTGACGGAGGTCACCACGACCATATGGTCAACGTGGAATCCGGCGAGGTTATCGAGTTCTTCGACGAAGAAATCGAAAAACTGCAAAAAGCCATTGTGAGCAAGCACGGCTTCGAGCTGGTTGATCACAATCTGGTGCTCTACGTACGCAAGCAAAAGGTGTAAGCCTTTTGTGAAGTACGACAAAGGCGACCCGCGGGTCGCCTTTGTTGTGTCTACGTTGCGTGATCGGGATGCCGCCACATCAACGCCGTCCGGCTCAGGCCATAATGATCGTCACGATTTGGATGTGACCACCATCTTCTTGGCGTGCGCGAGCGACTCCTTGGTCAGATCGATCCCTCCCAGCATTCGCGCCACTTCTTCCACACGTTCATTTTTGCTCAGCTTGGACACCGCCGTGCGCGTCACATCCGCTTCACGAACCTTGTGCACGAACAGGTGTTGATGCCCTTGGGCGGCCACTTGCGGCAAGTGGGTAACCGTCATGACCTGGCCGCGTTCGCCAAGACGTCGCAGCAGCTGGCCAACAATCTCAGCCGTTGGGCCACCGATACCAACGTCGACTTCGTCAAACACCAGCGTCGGAACCCGGGATGTCTGTGCGGTGATCACCTGTATCGCCAGGCTAATTCGCGACAGCTCCCCGCCCGACGCCACTTTCGCCAGCGCCTTGAGCGGCTGACCCGGGTTGGCGCTGACCAGCAGCTCAACCTGCTCCAGCCCGTTGGGTGACAGTTCTTTATCTACGTTCTCACGCAGCTCGATATTGAAGCGGCCGCCCGGCATGCCCAGCCGCTGGATTTCGTGCTCGACCTTGTGGGCCAGCTCCGGTGCAGCGCGGTGACGCAGGTCACTCAGTTCGCGTGCCTTCTCTTGATAGTGCCGCGCGTAGGAACCTACCTCATGCTCCAGTCTCTCGATCGCTTCATCGTTGGCGTTGAGGGTTTCGATCTCGTCGAGCAATTTCTGATGCAGCGCCGCGACTTCAGTCGGCTGCACGCGGTGTTTGCGTGCCAGCGTGTAGATGGTGTCGAGGCGCTCTTCGATTTGCTGCAGGCGGGCGGGGTCCGCTTCGAAGCGATCGAGGAAGCGATTGATCTCGCCGACGGCCTCTTCGACCTGAATCTGCGCACTGGAAAGCAGATTGGTCGCCTCGTTCAGTGCATCGGGCGTGTTGTTCACGCTGCTGAGTCTGTTGAGGCTGGCGGTCAGTGCGTTCAGCGCATTGCCCGAATCGCTTTCACTGCACAGCTCGACCACTTGCCGGCAGATGCCCAGCAGGCTCTCGGCATTGGTCAGCGTGGTGTGTTCCTGCTCCAGCCGCTCGAGTTCGTTTTCGCCGAGGCTCAGGCTTTCCAGCTCTTCAAGCTGGTAGCTCAGCAACTGATGCTTGGCACGCTGCTCGTCGCCGGAGTTGGAAAGACGTTCAAGCTCCTGCCGCGTTTGCCGCCACCGCTGGGAGGCCAGTTGAACCTGACGGGCAAGATCGGTGGCGCCCGCGTATTCGTCCAGCAGTCGCCGATGGGTATCGGTCTTGAGCAGTGACTGATGCTCGTGCTGACTGTGAATGTCGATGACCAGTTCACCAAGTGCCTTCAGGTCGCCTTGGGGGCATGGCGTGCCATTGATGTAGGCGCGTGAGCGGCCTTCGGCAGTAATGACGCGGCGCAGAATGCAGGGGCCATCGGTTTCGAGGTCCCGCTCCTTCAGCCATGCGCTTGCTTCAGGGATATCCGACACGTCGAAGGTCGCGAGAATGTCTGCCTTGTCGGCCCCTGGCCTTACCACGCCACTGTCGGCGCGATCGCCCAGCGTCAGGCCGAGCGCGTCGAGCATGATCGACTTGCCGGCCCCGGTTTCCCCGGTGATCACACTCATGCCGCGATCCAGTTCGAGATCGAGATGTTCAACGATGGCGTAGTTATGTATGGACAGGTGGACCAGCATCAGAGCGGCTCCCAAACAATTTGTCTGGTTATTTATACAGTGTTTTGGTTTGGGCTGACAATGCCCGCCCTTAGCTCGATTTGAAAGGTCATCGCCCATTTTTAGCATCAAACCCGCATTTCGCCACCGCGCGGCGCCGTCGAACTCATGTCGGAACATTTGTAGGGTTATTCAGCCGATCCTGCACCTAAACCCCTTGAACCCGAAAATTACGACCCCATATAGCCGGGCAGAGGCGTGAGTTGAGCTCACGGATGTAATTAGAAGGAGAGAATTTATGGCTGACGAACAGAACCCGGACATGCAGGCCCAGGATCAGGCTGCCGACACGGCGACTTCTCAAGATGATCTGGCAACCCGTGTGCAAGTGCTTGAAGAACAGCTGAAGGCGGCGCAGGACCAGTCTCTGCGTGTGGCTGCGGATCTGCAGAACGTCCGCCGCCGTGCCGAGCAAGACGTTGAGAAGGCGCACAAGTTTGCGCTCGAAAAGTTTGCGAGCGATCTGCTGCCGATCGTCGACAGCCTTGAGCGTGGTCTGGACTTGTCCAACTCGGATGACGAGAGCATCCGGCCGATGCGGGAAGGCATCGAGCTGACGCTGAAAATGTTCTACGACACGCTAAAGCGCTACAACCTTGAAGCCATCGAACCACATGGCCAGCCGTTCAACGCCGAGCACCATCAGGCAATGGCGATGCAGGAAAGCGCGGACGTCGAGCCGAACAGCGTGCTCAAGGTGTTCCAGAAGGGTTATCAGCTCAATGGCCGTCTGCTTCGCCCGGCCATGGTCGTGGTCAGCAAGGCGCCATCGCCTGTTTCGCCGTCGATTGACGAGCAGGCTTGAAATTAGCTGAGTGGCCCCCATTTACAGGCCAAGCGTTTAAGAATTACCGCAATTTGTAAATGCAGTTGCGGCAACCAAATTTAAGTTTCGGGAGAGTCAAAAATGGGCAAGATTATCGGTATCGACCTGGGGACCACCAACTCCTGCGTCTCGGTTCTGGAAAACGGTAAAGCCAAGGTTATCGAGAACGCCGAAGGCGCTCGTACCACCCCGTCGATCATTGCGTATGCCAATGATGGCGAGATCCTCGTAGGCCAATCGGCCAAGCGTCAGGCAGTCACCAACCCGCACAACACCCTGTACGCGGTGAAGCGTCTGATCGGCCGTAAGTTCGACGAAGAAGTCGTGCAGAAAGACATCAAGATGGTCCCTTACAAAATCGCCAAGGCTGATAACGGCGATGCGTGGGTTGAAGTCAACGACAAGAAAATGTCCCCTCCTCAGATTTCGGCTGAAATCCTGAAGAAAATGAAGAAGACCGCCGAAGACTACCTCGGCGAGACCGTGACTGAAGCAGTCATCACCGTCCCTGCTTACTTCAACGACAGCCAGCGTCAGGCCACCAAAGACGCCGGTCGTATTGCAGGTCTGGACGTGAAGCGCATCATCAACGAGCCGACCGCAGCCGCGCTGGCTTACGGTATGGACAAAGCGAAGGGCGATCACACCGTCATCGTTTATGACCTGGGTGGCGGTACGTTCGACGTCTCCGTTATTGAAATCGCTGAAGTCGATGGCGAGCACCAGTTCGAAGTGTTGGCCACCAACGGCGACACGTTCCTGGGTGGTGAAGACTTCGACATCCGCCTGATCGATTACCTGGTTGACGAATTCAAGAAAGAATCCGGCATGAACCTGAAAGGTGATCCGCTGGCGATGCAGCGTCTGAAAGAAGCTGCCGAGAAAGCGAAGATCGAACTGTCTTCGAGCAATTCGACCGACGTGAACCTGCCGTACATCACTGCAGATGCCACCGGTCCTAAGCACTTGAACGTGAAGATCTCGCGCGCCAAGCTGGAATCGCTGGTTGAAGACCTGGTTCAGCGCACCATCGAGCCTTGCCGCATTGCGTTGAAAGATTCGGGTATCGACATCGGCGCGATCAACGACGTGATCCTGGTCGGCGGTCAGACCCGTATGCCACTGGTTCAGCAGAAGGTCACCGAGTTCTTCGGTAAAGAAGCGCGTAAAGACGTCAACCCTGACGAAGCCGTCGCCATGGGTGCAGCCATCCAGGGTGCGGTACTGGCCGGCGACGTGAAAGACGTTCTGCTGCTGGACGTCAGCCCGCTGACGCTGGGTATCGAAACCATGGGCGGCGTGATGACCGCGCTGATCGAGAAAAACACCACGATTCCTACCAAGAAATCCCAAGTGTTCTCGACTGCCGACGACAATCAGGGCGCAGTGACCATTCACGTGCTGCAGGGCGAGCGTAAGCAGGCGGCTCAGAACAAGTCCCTGGGCAAGTTCGACCTGGCCGAGATTCCGCCAGCACCACGTGGCGTGCCTCAGATCGAGGTAACCTTCGACATCGACGCCAACGGCATCCTGCACGTCGGCGCGAAAGACAAGGCGACGGGCAAGACTCAGTCGATCGTGATCAAGGCCAACTCGGGTCTGTCGGACGAAGAAATCCAGCAGATGATTCGCGACGCTGAAGCGAACTCGGACGAAGACCGCAAGTTTGAAGAGCTGGCATCTGCCCGTAACCAGGGCGATGCGCTGGTTCACTCGACGCGCAAAATGATCTCCGACGCTGGCGATAAAGTCACCGCCGAAGAGAAGACCGCTATCGAGGCTGCACTGGTTGCACTTGAAGCCGCTGTGAAAGGCGACGACAAGGCTGCCATCGACGCCAAGATCGAAGAGCTGTCGAAAGTCTCCGCGCCGGTCGCTCAGAAAATGTACGCCGAGCAAGGCGAAAAACCTGAAGGCGGTGCTCAGCCCGCTCAGGAAGAAAGCAAGCCGGCCGACGACGTTGTCGACGCCGAGTTCGAAGAAGTAAAAGAAAACAAGTAAGCGCAGGCTCACTTGATCGCCGGTTGACCACCTTCCAGTGGTCGCTGGTAGGATGTCGCCGCGCGGGAGCTTGCTCCCGCGTTGGCGTGTCTGGAACACCCGAATTTTCAAGCGCGCGATTCCGTATCGCGGGCTTTGTGGCAAAGCCGGATGCTCCTGCACTCCGGCTTGTTCAGCCGCTTTTCTCGGTCGATCGAAGGCCGTTGAACCAAGACCAGGATCGTTGAATTGACGTGAGTTGGGTCCGGGCCTGAAAGGGGCTCAACGAGTTCGGCAGACTCAGGAGGGTCATGCCGGACGTCCTCAAGAGTGCGGAAAAGTTATGTCAAAGCGTGATTATTACGAAGTATTGGGCGTGGAGCGTGGCTCCAGTGAAGCAGATCTGAAAAAGGCGTATCGCCGTCTCGCCATGAAATATCACCCTGACCGCAACCCGGGTGACAAGGCTTCGGAAGACGCCTTCAAGGAAGCCAACGAAGCGTACGAAGTGCTTTCCGATGCCAGCAAGCGCGCGGCCTATGACCAATACGGTCATGCCGGCGTCGATCAAGGTATGGGTGGCGGCGGATTCGGCGGCGGTGGCGCCAACTTCTCCGACATCTTCGGCGATGTCTTCAGCGACTTCTTCGGCGGGGGGCGCGCTGGCGGCGGTGGTCGTGGTGGTGCCCAACGTGGCAGCGATCTTCGCTATACCCTCGAGTTGAATCTTGAAGAAGCGGTGCGCGGCACGACCGTCAGCATCCGTGTGCCGACGCTGGTCAACTGCAAGCCGTGCGACGGCAGCGGCGCCAAAAAGGGCTCGTCCCCTGTGACCTGCCCGACATGCGGCGGCATCGGCCAGGTGCGCATGCAGCAGGGCTTTTTCTCTGTTCAGCAGACCTGCCCGCGTTGCCACGGCAACGGCAAGATCATCTCCGATCCTTGCGACTCCTGCCATGGCGAAGGCCGTGTGGAAGAGTCCAAGACGCTGTCGGTCAAAGTGCCGCCAGGCGTCGATACCGGCGATCGCATTCGTCTGTCGGGCGAAGGTGAAGCGGGGACGCAGGGCGGCCCAACGGGCGACCTGTACGTCGTGATCAACGTGCGTGAACACGCGATCTTCCAGCGCGACGGCAAGCACCTGTACTGCGAAGTGCCAATCAGCTTCACCGACGCTGCACTGGGTGGTGAGCTGGAAGTCCCGACGCTGGATGGTCGCGTCAAACTGAAGATCCCGGAAGGCACGCAAACCGGTAAGCAGTTCCGCCTGCGCGGCAAGGGCGTTGCCCCTGTACGTGGTGGCGCCGCCGGCGACCTGATGTGCCGTGTTGCCGTCGAAACTCCGGTCAACCTCGGGCGTCGTCAGCGTGAATTGCTCGAAGAGTTCCGTGCCTCCCTTGAAGGTGACAGCTCTCACTCGCCTAAAGCCAGTGGCTGGTTCGAAGGTGTGAAGCGTTTCTTCGGCGATCTCTAAGGGGCAGGGCATGCGACGCATTGCAGTGATGGGCGCCGCCGGGCGCATGGGCAAGAACCTGATCGAGGCGGTGCAGGATCGTGCGCCGCTCACCGGGCTGACGGCGGCAATCGTTCGTCCCGGCAGCACGATGATCGGTGCCGACGCCGGCGAACTCGCATCGCTGGGGCGTATCGGTGTTCAGTTGACCGGTAATCTGGAGCAGGTTGCCGACGAGTTCGACGTCCTGATCGACTTCACATTGCCGGACGTCATGCTGAAAAATCTGGCGCTCTGTCGTAAGGCGGGCAAGGCGATGGTCATTGGTACCACCGGCTTGAGCGTCGAACAAAAGCGCCTGCTGGAGGAGGCGAGCCGGGACATTCCTGTCGTCTTCGCGTCCAATTTCAGTGTGGGTGTGAACCTGTCGTTCAAGCTGCTGGATCTGGCGGCGCGAGTGATGGGTGAAGATGCGGACATCGAGATCATCGAAGCTCATCACCGCAACAAGGTCGATGCGCCGTCGGGTACGGCGGTCAGCATGGGCGAGGTCGTTGCCAATGCCTTGGGGCGTGACTTGAGCAAGGTCGCTGTCTATGGTCGTGAGGGCTACACGGGTGTTCGTGACCGCGAGACGATCGGTTTCGCCACGGTCCGTGGCGGTGACGTCGTAGGTGATCACACTGTGCTGTTCGCCGCCGAGGGCGAGCGCCTGGAGATTACGCACAAGGCGTCAAGTCGCATGACATTCGCCAAGGGCGCAGTGCGTGCAGCGCTGTGGCTCGATGGCAAGGCGCCGGGTCTTTACGACATGCAGGACGTGCTCGATCTGCGTTGAGTGGTCCGGTGCTCTGAATCTGACAAGTAACAATGCGGGCAGGAGAGGGGCTTTCCCTGTATCCTGCCCGCAGTTTCAAGCCATTACACACCCGCTACGCGATGTCCCGTCGCACTCCCCAGCCCTCACGGCAATTTTAGCGGTGGATTAAAAAGACCTCTTTCTGTAAGCTACAGCTTTAGTGTGTCCACTAAAAGCGCGCAGATAATTCTATGAAAAAAGCGGGGTGACGTGTCTATACGTCATTCCGCTTTTTTACAACCTGCGATCGCCCTTTCAGGCTTTATTACGGGAGGTCTTCTTGACTAAGCCAGCCATACTCGCCCTTGCTGATGGCAGCATTTTTCGCGGCGAAGCCATTGGTGCCGACGGTCAAACCGTTGGTGAAGTGGTGTTCAACACCGCAATGACCGGCTATCAGGAAATTCTTACCGATCCTTCCTATGCCCAGCAAATCGTCACCCTGACTTACCCGCACATCGGCAACACCGGCACCACGCCGGAAGATGCCGAGTCTGACCGCGTCTGGGCGGCGGGTCTGGTGATTCGCGACCTGCCACTGGTGGCGAGCAACTGGCGTAACAAGATGCCGCTCGCTGAGTATCTGAAAGCCAATAAAACCGTTGCGATTGCAGGCATCGACACTCGCCGCCTGACGCGTATCCTTCGCGAGAAGGGCGCTCAAAATGGCTGCATCATGGCTGGCGACAACATTTCCGAAGAAGCGGCCATCGCGGCAGCACGGGGCTTCCCGGGCCTGAAGGGCATGGACCTCGCCAAGGAAGTCAGCACGAAAGACACCTACGAGTGGCGCTCCACGGTCTGGAATCTGCAGTCCGACAGCAGTCCCGAAGTTGCCGCAGCTGATTTGAAGTACCACGTGGTCGCCTGGGACTACGGCGTCAAGCTGAACATCCTGCGCATGCTGGTTGAGCGTGGTTGCCGTGTGACGGTCGTACCTGCGCAAACCCCTGCCAGTGAAGTGCTTGCCCTCAAGCCGGACGGCATCTTCCTCTCCAACGGCCCTGGCGACCCGGAGCCCTGCGACTACGCCATTCAGGCGATCAAGGATGTGCTGGAGACTGACATTCCAGTCTTTGGTATCTGCCTGGGTCACCAACTGCTGGCGCTCGCCTCCGGCGCTCGGACCATCAAGATGGATCTGGGCCACCACGGCGCCAACCACCCTGTTCAGGACCTCGACACAGGCGTGGTCATGATCACCAGCCAGAACCATGGTTTTGCGGTGGACGAAGCGACCTTGCCGAGCAACGTTCGCGCGATTCACAAATCGCTGTTTGATGGCAGCCTGCAGGGCATTGAGCGCACCGACAAGGACGCGTTCAGCTTCCAGGGTCACCCTGAAGCGAGCCCGGGCCCGACTGACGTCGCGCCGCTGTTCGATCGCTTCATCACAGCCATGGACAAACGCCGCTGAGGCTGCCTTGCGACTGTAGCGAGCAGGTGACCGCGGCGGACCGGACCCGATCCGACAGCCCGCCCGGCACCTGAGATGTTCAAGACGGCTTGCCGACTGACACAGGATTCGAGTGACAACCCATGCCAAAACGTACAGACATTAAAAGCATCCTGATTCTTGGCGCTGGCCCGATCGTGATCGGCCAGGCCTGCGAATTCGACTACTCCGGCGCCCAGGCCTGCAAGGCCCTGCGCGAAGAGGGTTACCGCGTCATTCTGGTCAACTCGAACCCGGCCACCATCATGACCGACCCGGCCATGGCGGATGCGACCTACATCGAGCCGATCAAATGGGCGACCGTCGCCAAGATCATCGAAAAAGAACGCCCTGACGCTCTGCTGCCAACCATGGGCGGGCAGACCGCACTGAACTGCGCACTGGACCTGGAGCGCGAGGGCGTTCTGGAGAAGTTCGGCGTTGAAATGATCGGCGCCAATGCCGACACCATCGACAAGGCTGAAGACCGCTCGCGTTTCGACAAGGCCATGAAGTCCATTGGCCTGGCTTGCCCGCGTTCCGGTATCGCCCACAGCATGGAAGAGGCCAATGCGGTCCTCGAAAAGCTGGGTTTCCCGTGCATCATTCGTCCGTCCTTCACCATGGGCGGCACCGGTGGCGGCATCGCGTACAACCGTGAAGAGTTCGAAGAAATCTGCGCCCGCGGTCTCGACCTGTCGCCGACCAAAGAGCTGCTGATCGACGAGTCGCTGATCGGCTGGAAAGAATACGAAATGGAAGTTGTCCGCGACAAAAAGGACAACTGCATCATCGTCTGCTCCATCGAAAACTTCGATCCGATGGGCGTCCACACTGGCGACTCCATCACCGTTGCGCCAGCACAGACGCTCACCGACAAGGAATACCAGA
Source organism: Pseudomonas sp. W5-36 (assembly GCF_046540455.1). NCBI lineage: Bacteria > Pseudomonadati > Pseudomonadota > Gammaproteobacteria > Pseudomonadales > Pseudomonadaceae > Pseudomonas > Pseudomonas sp. W5-36. The sequence continues at coordinate 134,907 of NZ_JAXCIQ010000010.1, forward strand.
TTCTGCGTAACGCCTCGCTGGCGGTTCTGCGCGAGATCGGCGTAGAAACAGGCGGCTCGAACGTTCAGTTCGGTATCTGCCCTGACACCGGCCGCATGGTTGTGATCGAGATGAACCCGCGGGTTTCTCGTTCTTCTGCACTGGCTTCCAAGGCCACCGGTTTTCCGATCGCCCGAGTGGCAGCCAAGCTGGCTGTCGGCTACACGCTGGACGAGTTGCAGAACGAAATCACCGGCGGCAAGACCCCGGCGTCGTTCGAGCCATCGATCGACTACGTCGTGACCAAACTGCCACGCTTTGCGTTCGAGAAGTTCGCCAAAGCTGACGCGCGCCTGACCACTCAAATGAAGTCAGTCGGCGAAGTCATGGCCATCGGCCGGACTTTCCAGGAATCCCTGCAGAAAGCCCTGCGCGGCCTGGAAGTGGGTGTCAGCGGTCTCGATCCGAAGCTGGACCTCAGCAATCCGGAAAGCATGAGCATTCTCAAGCGCGAGCTGACGGTTCCGGGTGCCGAGCGCATCTGGTACGTCGCTGACGCTTTCCGTGCCGGCATGACGGTTGAACAGATTTTCGGCATGAACATGATCGACCCCTGGTTCCTGGTGCAGATCGAAGATCTGATCAAGGACGAAGAGAAGGTCAAGACCCTCGGCCTGTCGGCGATTGACCGCGACATCATGTATCGCCTCAAGCGCAAGGGCTTCTCCGATGCCCGCCTGGCCAAGCTGCTGGGTGTGACCGAGAAGAACCTGCGCACGCATCGTCACAAACTGGACGTGCTGCCGGTCTACAAGCGCGTTGACACCTGCGCCGCCGAGTTCGCCACCGACACCGCGTACATGTACTCCACGTACGAGGAAGAGTGCGAAGCCAACCCGACGAATCGCGACAAGATCATGATTCTGGGTGGCGGTCCGAACCGCATTGGCCAAGGCATCGAGTTCGACTACTGCTGCGTACACGCCGCGCTGGCCCTGCGTGAAGACGGGTACGAGACCATCATGGTCAACTGCAACCCTGAAACCGTATCGACCGACTATGACACCTCTGACCGTCTGTACTTCGAGCCGGTGACCCTGGAAGACGTGCTGGAAATCGTCCGCGTCGAGAAGCCGAAAGGCGTGATCGTCCAGTACGGCGGCCAGACCCCGTTGAAGCTGGCGCGCGCGCTGGAAGCTGCAGGCGTGCCAATCATCGGCACCAGCCCGGACGCCATTGACCGTGCAGAAGACCGTGAGCGCTTCCAGCAGATGGTCGAGCGACTGAACCTGCGTCAGCCACCAAACGCCACCGTGCGCAGCGAAGACGAAGCCATTCGGGCGGCGGCGAAGATCGGCTACCCGCTGGTGGTGCGTCCGTCCTACGTACTGGGCGGCCGTGCGATGGAGATCGTCTACGAAGAAGACGAACTCAAGCGCTACCTGCGTGAAGCGGTTCAAGTGTCCAACGACAGCCCGGTGCTGCTTGACCACTTCCTCAACTGCGCCATCGAAATGGACGTTGATGCGGTCTGCGACGGCACCGACGTGGTGATCGGCGCGATCATGCAGCACATCGAACAGGCCGGTGTTCACTCCGGTGACTCGGCATGCTCGCTGCCACCGTATTCGCTGCCGGCGCATATCCAGGACGAAATGCGTGAGCAGGTCAAGAAAATGGCCTTGGAGCTCGGCGTTGTCGGTCTGATGAACGTGCAGCTCGCATTGCAGGGCGAAGACATCTACGTCATCGAAGTGAACCCGCGCGCATCGCGTACGGTGCCGTTCGTGTCGAAGTGCATCGGAGTTTCCCTGGCGATGATTGCCGCTCGCGTCATGGCTGGCAAAACGCTGAAAGAACTCGGCTTCACCAAAGAAATCATTCCGAATTTCTACAGCGTGAAAGAAGCGGTGTTCCCATTCGCCAAGTTCCCGGGCGTCGACCCGATCCTTGGCCCAGAAATGAAGTCGACCGGCGAAGTCATGGGTGTCGGCGACACCTTCGGCGAAGCCTTCGCGAAAGCCCAGATGGGCGCCAGTGAAGTCCTGCCGACTGGCGGCACGGCCTTCATCAGCGTGCGTGACGACGACAAGCCGCTGGTGGCAGGTGTGGCACGCAGCTTGATCGAACTGGGCTTCGACATCGTTGCAACCGCTGGGACCGCACGCCTGATCGAAGAGGCCGGGCTGAAAGTTCGCCGCGTCAACAAGGTGACCGAGGGCCGTCCACACGTGGTCGACATGATCAAGAATGACGAAGTCACGCTGATCATCAACACGACCGAAGGGCGCCAGTCGATCGCTGATTCCTACTCCATTCGTCGCAATGCCCTGCAGCACAAGATCTACTGCACCACGACTATCGCTGCGGGCGAGGCCATCTGTGAAGCGCTGAAGTTCGGCCCTGAAAAAACCGTACGCCGCTTGCAGGATCTACACGCAGGACTGAAAGCATGATCAAGTACCCAATGACCGTTCAGGGCGCTCGCGCCCTGGAAGAGGAACACGCACACCTGACCAAGGTGGTTCGTCCCAAGCTCAGTCAGGACATCGGGACTGCGCGCGAGCTGGGCGATCTCAAGGAAAACGCCGAGTACCATGCCGCCCGCGAACAGCAGGGCATGGTCGAAGCGCGCATCCGCGACATCGAAGGCCGGATCCAGAATCAGGTGATCATCGACGTCACCACCATCCCTCACACTGGGAAAGTGATCTTCGGCACTACCGTCGAAATTGCAAACGTGGAGACAGACGACCGCGTCACCTATCACATCGTGGGTGAGGACGAAGCTGACTTCAAACTGGGCAAGATTTCGGTGGGCTCGCCGCTCGCTCGCGCGTTAATTGGCAAGGAAGAGGGCGATGTCGTCGCTGTGAAGACACCAAGCGGTGTGATCGAGTACGAAATCGTGGAAGTGCGTCACGTTTGATGATCAACACCCGCATTGCGCGGGTGTAGATTCAGACAGCGGGTTCGAAGGTCATTGCATGGCCTATCGAACCGGCGGTCGCATGTCGGGTCTGACCGGTTCGGCGCTCAACTTTGCAGCTGGGCATCGAATCTAACGGCCAGCGCGTGTTCGCCGCTGACCCGAAGAGGATCAGTTGAAGCGGTGGACGTTGGACAGCTGCTTGTTTACCTTCGGGTTCTTGCGGTAAATCAGCGCCATTTTGCCAATGACCTGCACCAGATCGGCCTTGCCGACTTTGCACAGTTCAGCGATGGCTGCCAGGCGGCTTTCGCGGTCGAGGATGTTGAGTTTGATTTTAATCAACTCGTGATCGCCCAGTGCGCGCTCCAGTTCGGCCAACACACCTTCAGTCAGACCATTGTCCGCCACGATCAACACCGGTTTCAGATGGTGGCCAATGGATTTGTATTGTTTCTTCTGCTCTTGAGTGAGCGGCATAATCTGACCTCTGCGTCTGATCTTGTAAAAAGCGGCGGCCAGTTTACCCGAGCGAGTCCGGGACCGCCCGGTTAATCGCGACTCGTCCTAATTTTTTGAGGTGCTCCGTGGCACGTTCCAAAACCAGCCATAACTGGCTTAAAGAACACTTCGACGACAAGTACGTCAAAATGGCGCAGCGGGATGGCTACCGTTCCCGCGCCAGTTACAAGCTCCTGGAGATTCAGGAGAAGGACAAGATCATTCGTCCTGGCATGACGGTCATCGACCTTGGCGCGGCGCCAGGCGGCTGGTCGCAGGTGACCAGTCGTCTGATTGGTGGTCAAGGTCGGCTGATTGCATCTGACATCCTGGAAATGGACAGCATCCCTGACGTGACTTTCATTCAGGGGGATTTCACCCAGGATGAGGTACTGGCGCAGATCCTCGAGGCTGTCGGTAATACGCAGGTAGACCTTGTGATTTCCGACATGGCACCCAATATGAGTGGATTGAGCGCTGTTGATATGCCTCGCGCAATGTTCCTCTGTGAGTTGGCGCTTGATTTAGCCGGCCGTGTGCTGCGCCCAGGTGGCGATTTCCTGATCAAAGTCTTCCAGGGTGAAGGGTTTGACGTGTACCACAAGGACATCCGCAAGCTGTTCGACAAGGTACAGATGCGCAAGCCTTTGTCGTCGCGAGACCGTTCCAGGGAGCAGTACTTGTTGGGTCGCGGCTTTCGCGGTGTAGAAGGATCGGCAAGCGATGAGCGCCTTTGATCAAGCGATAGCTTTTTTCAAATGGCTTTATCAAGGGAGCGTAACCAACATCGCGTAGTCAAAGTTTCACAAAGGGTTACAGACGCCGCCTGCCACGCCTGTAGGATCTGTAGTACGTTAGGCCGGTAAATATCATGCGAGGCACGCTCCAGCGTGGAGCTTGCTTCAGAGGGTAGCTAATTGAACGATATGGCAAAGAATTTGATCCTGTGGTTGATCATCGCGGCGGTTCTCGTGACCGTGATGAACAACTTCTCCAGTCCTAACGAGCCGCAGACCCTCAACTATTCCGAATTCATCCAGCAGGTGAAGGACGGCAAAGTCGAGAAGGTTGCCGTTGACGGTTACGTCATTACCGGCAAGCGCAGCGATGGCGACTCCTTCAAGACCATTCGTCCTGCCATTCAGGACAACGGTCTGATCGGTGATCTGGTCGACAACAACGTTGTGATCGAGGGCAAGCAGCCAGAGCAGCAAAGCATTTGGACTCAGCTCCTTGTCGCCAGCTTCCCTATCCTCGTTATTATTGCTGTCTTCATGTTCTTCATGCGCCAGATGCAGGGCGGTGCGGGGGGCAAAGGCGGACCGATGAGCTTTGGTAAAAGCAAGGCGCGTCTGCTCTCCGAGGATCAGGTCAAAACCACGCTGGCTGATGTCGCCGGCTGTGATGAGGCCAAGGAGGAAGTCGGCGAGCTCGTCGAGTTTCTGCGCGACCCGGGCAAGTTCCAGCGCCTCGGCGGTCGCATCCCTCGCGGCGTCCTCATGGTGGGTCCTCCAGGTACAGGTAAAACCCTGATCGCGAAGGCCATCGCGGGTGAAGCCAAGGTTCCGTTTTTCACGATCTCCGGTTCCGACTTTGTCGAAATGTTTGTCGGCGTGGGTGCAAGCCGTGTTCGTGACATGTTTGAACAGGCCAAGAAACACGCGCCTTGCATCATCTTCATCGACGAAATCGATGCCGTAGGCCGCCATCGTGGCGGCGGCATGGGCGGTGGTCATGATGAGCGTGAGCAGACGCTCAACCAGTTATTGGTTGAGATGGACGGCTTTGAGATGAACGACGGCATCATCGTGATCGCCGCCACCAACCGTCCAGACGTTCTCGACCCTGCGCTGCTGCGTCCAGGCCGTTTCGACCGTCAGGTGGTGGTTGGCCTGCCCGATATCCGCGGTCGTGAGCAGATTCTTAAAGTACACATGCGCAAAGTGCCAATGGGCGACGATGTTCAGCCAGGCGTGATTGCTCGTGGTACCCCGGGGTTCTCCGGTGCCGATCTGGCCAACCTGGTTAACGAGGCATCGCTGTTCGCTGCTCGCACAGGTAAGCGCATCGTCGAGATGAAAGAGTTCGAATTGGCGAAAGACAAGATCATGATGGGCGCTGAGCGCAAATCGATGGTCATGTCCGACAAAGAGAAGCGCAATACCGCTTATCACGAGGCAGGTCATGCGATTGTTGGCCGCGTCGTGCCAGAGCATGATCCGGTCTACAAAGTGTCGATCATCCCGCGCGGTCGTGCGTTAGGTGTGACGATGTTCCTGCCCGAGGAGGACCGCTACAGTCTGTCCAAGCGTGCCCTGATCAGTCAGATCTGCTCGCTGTACGGCGGTCGAATTGCCGAAGAAATGACGCTTGGCTTCGATGGTGTCACCACGGGTGCCTCCAACGACATCATGCGGGCCAGCCAGATCGCTCGGAACATGGTCACCAAATGGGGTCTGTCGGAGAAGCTTGGTCCATTGATGTATTCGGACGAGGAAGAAGGCGGTTACCTTGGGCGTGGCGGTGGCGGTCAGAACGCCAGTCTCTCCGGGGACACTGCCCGTCTGATCGACTCCGAAGTGCGCAGCATCATTGATCAATGCTACGGCACCGCGAAACAGATCCTCACGGACAACCGTGACAAGCTGGAAGCGATGGCTGATGCGCTGATGAAATACGAGACCATCGATGCCGAGCAGATCGATGACATCATGGCAGGCCGCACACCACGCGAGCCTCGTGATTGGGAAGGTGGTTCCGGAGATTCCGGCACCCCGATCGCACCTGTAGGTCCGCGTCCGGAATCGCCTATTGGCGGCCCTGCTGCTGAACACTAAGGTCTGACATGACTTCTGCGCTTCACCCGACCCGGTTGCCTTGCGGCAACCGGGTTCTTGATTTATCCCGCACGCACGTGATGGGGATCCTCAATATCACCCCTGATTCGTTCTCGGACGGCGGCCGTTTTGCGCAGCGCGACCTTGCGTTGCGTCATGCCGAAGCGATGATGCTGGCGGGTGCGACCTTGATCGACGTCGGGGGTGAGTCAACAAGGCCTGGCGCGCGATCGGTTTCTCCCGTTGAAGAGCTGGAGCGCGTGGCACCTGTCGTTGAAGCCATCAGCGCCGAGCTCGATGTGATTATTTCGGTCGACACCTCTACGCCGGCGGTCATCCGCGAGACTGCACGTCTGGGGGCAGGGCTCATCAACGATGTTCGCTCGCTTCGCCGTGACGGGGCGCTGGACGCCGCTGCGGCAACGGGTTTACCCGTCTGCCTCATGCACATGCGGGGCGAACCGACGGACATGCAGAATGACCCTCACTACACTGACCTGGTCGGTGAGGTCAGTGCATTCTTGCGCGAGCGCATGGAGCAGTGCGTCGAAGCGGGTATTCCTGTCGAGAGGATTATCCTTGATCCGGGATTCGGGTTCGCCAAGACCCTTGAGCATAACTTGAGCCTCTTCAAACACATGGAAGCGCTTCATGCATTGGGCCGTCCACTGTTGGTCGGTGTCTCCCGCAAAAGCATGATCGGCAAGGTTCTCGACAAACCTGTTGACCAGCGTCTGCACGGCGCCCTGGCGCTTGCCGCCATGGCAATGGTCAAAGGCGCAAAAATCCTGCGTGTGCACGACGTCCCGGAGACGGTCGACGTAGTGCGTATGATTGCTGCTGTTCAGTCAGCAAAATAAGAAATCTGGAGCACCCATGAGCACCAAGAAATATTTCGGTACCGACGGTATCCGCGGTCGTGTAGGCCAATTCCCGATCACCCCTGATTTCATGCTCAAGCTTGGCTGGGCGGCAGGGATGGCATTCCGGAAAATGGGCGCATGCCGAATTCTGGTAGGCAAGGACACCCGTATTTCGGGCTACATGTTCGAGTCGGCGCTCGAAGCCGGCTTATCTGCAGCGGGTGCGGACGTGATGCTCCTGGGGCCGATGCCGACGCCTGCGATCGCCTATCTGACGCGTACATTCCATGCCGAAGCGGGCATCGTGATCAGTGCGTCACATAATCCGCATTACGACAACGGCATCAAATTCTTCTCCGGGCAGGGCACCAAGCTGCCTGATGAAATCGAGCTGATGATCGAGGAGTTGCTTGACTCGCCGATGACCGTCGAGGAGTCCGAGAAACTCGGCAAGGTGTCCCGTATCAACGACGCCGCTGGCCGTTACATCGAATTCTGTAAAAGCAGCGTTCCGACCAGCACTGACTTCGACGGGCTGAAGCTCGTTGTCGATTGCGCCCATGGTGCGACGTACAAGGTAGCGCCAAATGTGTTCCGTGAGCTTGGCGCCGAGGTCACTGTACTGTCGGCGGCCCCCAACGGGCTCAACATCAATGACAACTGCGGCTCCACCCACATGGGAGCGCTGCAGGCCGCCGTTGTCGAGCATGGCGCTGACCTGGGCATCGGTTTCGACGGTGACGGCGACCGTGTGCTGATGGTCGACCATACCGGCGCGATCGTTGATGGTGATGAGCTGCTGTACATCATTGCGCGGGACCTTCAGGAGCGCGGCCAGTTGCAAGGCGGTGTCGTGGGTACGCTGATGAGCAACCTCGGACTGGAGCTGGCGCTTGCGGATCTCAATATTCCGTTCGTGCGAGCCAATGTTGGCGACCGCTATGTCATCGCAGAGCTGCTGGAGCGCGATTGGCAAGTGGGCGGCGAGAACTCGGGCCATGTCGTCTGCTTCCGGCATACCACAACGGGGGATGCAATCATCGCTGCATTACAGGTACTGCTGTCGATGAAGCGTACCGGACAGAGCCTCGCGCAATCGCGCGAAGGCCTGAAGAAATGCCCTCAGGTATTGATCAATGTGCGGTTTGAGGGTGGAGGCGTTGATCCGGTCAAACACCCCGCCGTTATTGAAGCCTGTGACCGCGTGACCGTCGCCATGGGCGGGCGTGGGCGTGTGCTTCTGCGCAAGTCCGGTACCGAGCCGCTGGTGCGTGTAATGGTCGAGGGCGAGGACGAAATCCTGGTTCGCGGGTATGCCGATGAACTGGCAAAACTGGTTGCTGAAGTTTGCGCCTGATTTCGGCTTGCCAGTGTTGAAACTGTTGGGTAACATCTGCGCCCACTTTGACCGACGAGGTACAGCATGCGTCGCCCTATGGTAGCTGGTAACTGGAAGATGCACGGTACCCGCGCCAGCGTCGCTGAGCTGATCGAGGGTCTCGCAAATCTTGCCCTTCCGGGTGGTGTAGATGTGGCGGTCTTCCCGCCAAGCCTGCACGTGAGTCTTGTAGTTGATTGCCTGGAAGGGCAGTTGATCTCCGTCGGTGCGCAGAACTGCGCCCATCAAGCAGGGCAGGGCGCTCTGACTGGCGAAGTGTCGTCGACCCAGTTGGCGGATGCAGGTTGCAAGTTTGTGCTCGTCGGGCACTCGGAGCGTCGTCAGGTAATGGGCGAAAGTAACGAGGTCCTGAATCGCAAGTTCGAGGCTGCCCAGGCAGCAGGTCTGATCCCGATACTTTGCATCGGCGAGACACTCGAGGAGCGAGAAGCAGGCAAGACGCTTGAGGTTGTCGGGCAGCAGCTGGGCAGCATCATCGAAGAGCTTGGCGTCGGTGCTTTCGTTAATGCGGTCATTGCTTATGAGCCAGTCTGGGCCATTGGTACCGGATTGACTGCCTCGCCTGAACAGGCGCAGGAAGTGCACGCAGCGATTCGTGCGCAGTTGAGACAAGAGAATTCTGAAGTCGCACAAGGTGTGCGTCTTCTATATGGCGGCAGCGTGAAGGCGGCCAATGCGGTCGAACTGTTCGGCATGCCGGATATCGATGGAGGCCTCATTGGTGGCGCCTCCCTGAATGCAGATGAGTTCGGTGCGATCATTCGCGCCGCGGGAAACTGAAAAAATGCTGGAAACAGTCGTAGTCGTTCTTCATCTGCTGGGTGCTCTGGGCGTTGTTGCTCTGGTTTTGCTGCAGCAGGGTAAAGGTGCCGACGCTGGCGCATCATTTGGAGCAGGTGCATCAAATACTGTGTTCGGTGGACAAGGTTCCTCTACCTTTCTCAGTAAACTTACTGCTATACTTGCCGCCTGTTTCTTCATGACCAGCTTAGGGTTAGGTTACTTTGCTAAAGAGAAAGCTCACCAGCTGACTCAAGTAGGTTTGCCAAATCCAGCGGTACTGGAAGTGAAGCAAAAGCCGGCAGCAGATGATGTTCCGGTTTTGGAAGGGCAACAGAAACCAGCTGCAGTACCTGCTGATGTTCCTGCCACTCCAGAGCAAAAGTAACACCGGATTCGCAGCTGTTTTTGGGGCTGCAAAAGAGTTGTAATGCCGAGGTGGTGGAATTGGTAGACACGCAACCTTGAGGTGGTTGTGCCCATAGGGTGTAGGGGTTCGAGTCCCCTTCTCGGTACCAATTAACAAGAAAGCCCGCAGTAGCGGGCTTTGTTGTAGGTGGATGTGTCGGATTGACCCAAATTTGGATCGGTCGTATACTTCCGCCCCAGCTTTGTCGCGGGGTGGAGCAGTCTGGTAGCTCGTCGGGCTCATAACCCGAAGGTCGTTGGTTCAAATCCAGCCCCCGCAACCAGTTTTAGCGGAGCCCCTTTTCAGGGGCTTTTTGTTAGCTGGACACTTTATGACGCCGCTTTTCGCCGGCGTTTTCATGATTGGGCTTTTGCCCATTTTTTATTTGCAGCATGCACGAGGGGGTTCAGGTGTCGAGCAAGCTAGAAGAGTTGCAGGCCTTGCTGGCCCCGGTGGTCGTGGCCCTAGGCTATGAATGCTGGGGTATCGAGTTTTCGTCTCAAGGGCGTCACTCGATGTTGCGCGTCTATATCGATAAAGAAGGCGGCGTGTTGGTGGACGATTGCGCGATCGTCAGCCGTCAGATCAGCGGTATTCTGGATGTAGAAGATCCGATCAGCTCCGAATACACGCTCGAAGTTTCCTCTCCAGGCATGGAACGCCCACTGTTTACCATTGAGCAGTTTGCGGAGTTTGCCGGGGCACAAGTGAAGATAAAGCTGCGTTCACCGTTTGAAGGTCGACGCAACTTTCAAGGCCTTCTCCGCGGGGTGGAGGAGCAGGACGTCGTGGTCCAGGTTGAAGATCACGAGTTTCTGTTGCCGATCGATCTGATCGACAAAGCCAACATTATTCCCACGTTTGACTAAGACGTGCCAGATACAGCGGATCCCGCGGATCCAATGGCTTGCGAAAGGCGAGGCGTACGATGAGCAAAGAAGTACTGCTGGTTGTTGAATCGGTATCCAATGAAAAAGGCGTACCGGCCGATGTGATTTTTGAAGCGCTTGAGATAGCGCTGGCTACGGCCACCAAGAAGCGTTTTGAAGATGAAGTAGATCTGCGTGTCGAGATCAATCGTCAAACAGGCGCCTATGAGACATTCCGTCGTTGGACGGTGGTCGAAGAAGACGATCTCGACGATCCGGCGATCGAAACGTGGCCGAGCAAAGTTGCGCTGACGCACCCCGGTGCCAACGTTGGCGATGTAGTAGAAGAGAAGATCGATTCCATCGAGTTCGGCCGCATCGCTGCGCAGACTGCCAAGCAAGTCATCGTGCAGAAAGTTCGCGAAGCCGAGCGAGCTCAAGTCGTGGACGCCTACCGTGAGCGTCTGGGCGAAATCATTTCCGGCACTGTTAAAAAAGTTACACGTGACAATGTCATCGTCGACCTTGGCAACAATGCCGAAGCTCTGCTGGCGCGTGAAGATATCATTTCGCGGGAAACTTTCCGCGTAGGTGTCCGCGTCCGAGCATTGCTCAAAGAAATCCGCACCGAGAACCGCGGCCCTCAGTTGATCCTGTCGCGTACTGCGCCGGAAATGCTGATCGAGCTGTTCCGGATTGAAGTTCCGGAAATCGCTGAAGGGCTCATCGAGGTGATGGCTGCCTCTCGTGATCCTGGATCGCGTGCAAAGATCGCAGTTCGCTCCAAGGACAAACGCATTGACCCGCAGGGCGCGTGCATCGGCATGCGTGGTTCGCGCGTACAGGCTGTTTCCGGCGAGTTGGGCGGCGAGCGTGTGGATATCGTGCTTTGGGACGATAACCCGGCGCAGTTCGTCATCAACGCCATGTCGCCTGCCGAAGTGGCAGCGATCATCGTTGATGAAGATGCCCACGCCATGGACATCGCTGTAGGCGCAGATAACCTCGCCCAGGCGATTGGCCGCGGTGGCCAGAACGTGCGGTTGGCCAGTCAGTTGACTGGCTGGACCCTTAACGTGATGACCGAATCGGACATCCAGGCCAAGCAGCAAGCGGAAACCGGTGACATCCTGCGCAACTTTATCGACGAGCTGGAAGTCGATGAGGATCTCGCTCAGGTTCTGGTAGACGAAGGCTTCACCAGCCTGGAAGAGATTGCCTACGTACCGTTGGAAGAAATGCTCAACATCGACGGCTTTGACGAAGATACCGTCAACGAGCTTCGCGCTCGTGCCAAGGATCGTTTGTTGACTAAAGCCATCGCTACTGAGGAAAAGCTGGCAGACGCCCATCCGGCCGAAGACCTGCTCTCGCTTGAGGGTATGGACAAGGATTTGGCGATGGAACTGGCGGTGCGCGGCGTAATTACCCGCGAAGACCTGGCCGAGCAGTCTATTGACGATCTGCTCGACATCGACGGCATTGACGATGATCGTGCCGGCAAGTTGATCATGGCCGCCCGAGCCCATTGGTTCGAGTAAGTAGATGCGGCCTGAGGAGAGAAGTGCATGACGCAAGTCACGGTGAAAGAACTGGCCAAAACGGTCGACACACCGGTAGAGCGCCTGTTACAGCAGATGCGTGAGGCAGGTTTGCCGCACAACGCCGCCGAACAAGTTGTGACCGATATCGAAAAGCAAGCCCTGTTGACGCACCTGAAAAGCGGTCACAAGGCCAAGGTGGAAGAGCCGCGCAAGATCACTTTGCAGCGCAAGACCACCAGTACCCTGCGCGTTGCTGGCAGCAAAAGCATCAGCGTTGAAGTACGCAAAAAGAAAGTTTTCGTTCAGCGCAGCCCGGAAGAAATCGAAGCCGAACGCAAGCGCGAGCTGGACGAACGTCGTGCGGTAGAGAATGCCGCTCGCCAAAAGGCTGAAGAAGAGTCCCGTCAGCGCGCTGAAGAAGAAGCGCGCCGTCAGCCTTCGTCTGGTGCCCCGGCTGCCGAGGCTGTTGCAGCGCCGGCACCGGCACCGCAAGCTGCCGAGCCAGCCCGGGAAACTCCGGCTGCGGCACCTGCGCCTACTGCCGATCGCAAGAAAGACGAACAGCGTCGCCCTGACAAACCACGCAACGACGATAACAATCGTCGCAGCGGCGGCGGTGGTGACGGCGAGCGCAAGAACGCCCCGCATCGCGCATCGGTCAAGGAAAAGGCGCCAACGCCACGCGTTGCTCCTCGTACTACCGACGAAGAAAGCGATGGCTTCCGTCGCGGCGGTCGCGGCAAGGCCAAGCTGAAGAAGCGCAACGCGCACGGTTTCCAGAGCCCTACCGGCCCTGTTGTGCGTGAAGTGAAGATCGGCGAGACCATCAGCGTGGGCGATCTTGCTCAGCAGATGTCGGTCAAAGCGGCCGAGATCATCAAGTTCATGTTCAAGCTGGGTACTCCGGCCACCATCAACCAGGTTCTGGATCAGGAAACTGCCCAGCTGGTCGCTGAAGAACTGGGCCACAAAGTGACCCTGGTCAGCGACACCGCGCTGGAAGATTCCCTGGCCGAGTCCCTGAAGTTCGAAGGTGAGACGTTCTCCCGTGCGCCGGTTGTAACGGTCATGGGTCACGTTGACCACGGTAAGACCTCGCTGCTCGATTACATCCGTCGCGCCAAGGTTGCTGCTGGCGAAGCCGGTGGTATCACCCAGCACATCGGTGCGTACCACGTAGAAACCGAACGTGGCATGGTGACGTTCCTCGATACCCCGGGTCACGCTGCGTTTACCGCAATGCGTGCCCGTGGTGCCAAGGCAACCGACATCGTGATTCTGGTTGTCGCTGCCGACGACGGCGTAATGCCGCAGACCATCGAAGCCGTGCAACACGCCAAGGCTGCCGGTGTTCCGCTGGTTGTTGCCGTGAACAAGATCGACAAGCCGGGCGCCGACCTGGACCGTATCCGCAGTGAACTGTCCGTTCACGGCGTAACGTCCGAAGAGTGGGGTGGCGAGACGCCTTTCGTCTCGGTCTCCGCGAAGATGGGTACGGGCGTTGACGAGCTGCTTGAAGCCGTTCTGCTGCAGGCCGAAGTTCTGGAATTGATGGCAACGCCGTCGGCTCCGGGTCGTGGTGTTGTCGTTGAATCGCGTCTGGACAAGGGCCGCGGCCCGGTTGCGACTGTTCTGGTTCAGGACGGTACGCTGCGTCAAGGCGACATGGTTCTGGTTGGCTCCAACTACGGTCGCGTTCGGGCAATGCTCGACGAGAACGGCAAGCCAATCAAAGAAGCCGGTCCATCGATCCCTGTCGAGATTCTCGGCCTGGACGGTACGCCGGACGCTGGCGACGAGATGAGCGTTGTTGCCGACGAGAAGAAAGCCCGTGAAGTGGCTCTGTTCCGTCAAGGCAAGTTCCGCGAAGTCAAGCTGGCCCGTGCTCACGCCGGCAAGCTGGAAAACATCTTCGAGAACATGGGTCAGGAAGAGAAGAAGACGCTCAACATCGTCCTCAAATCCGATGTCCGCGGTTCTCTGGAAGCGTTGCAGGGTGCATTGAATGGCCTGGGTAACGATGAAGTGCAAGTGCGCGTAGTGGGCGGCGGCGTCGGTGGTATCACCGAAAGCGACGCCAACCTGGCACTGGCCTCCAACGCTGTACTGTTCGGCTTCAACGTGCGTGCCGATGCTGGCGCGCGCAAGATCGTCGAGCAGGAAGGTCTGGACATGCGTTACTACAACGTCATCTACGACATCATCGAAGACGTCAAGAAAGCCCTCACCGGTATGCTTGGCAGTGACGTTCGGGAGAACATCCTGGGTATCGCTGAAGTCCGCGATGTGTTCCGCTCGCCGAAATTCGGCGCGATCGCAGGTTGCATGGTCATCGAAGGCGTTGTCTTCCGTAACCGTCCAATCCGTGTACTGCGTGAAGACATCGTTATCTTCGAAGGCGAGCTGGAATCCCTGCGTCGCTTCAAGGATGACGCTTCCGAAGTACGTGCCGGCATGGAGTGCGGTATTGGCGTCAAGAGCTACAACGACGTCAAGGTCGGTGACAAGATCGAAGTCTTCGAGAAGGTCCAAGTGGCTCGCAGCCTCTAAATCGCGAGCTTCAGGAGTCATGGCTTGCGCCGCATGAAAGTGCCAGGCGTCGGTCATGGACTCTAAACGCAACGCCCGGTCCGGCTCTCGCCAGGCCGGGCGTTTGCCGCTTTCAGACCACATGGCTTTTGCCATGGGTCAGCAGTGACAGGTAACAAGACATGGCAAAAGAATACAGCCGTACCCAACGTATCGGCGATCAGATGCAGCGTGAGCTGGCACAGCTGATCCGTCGTGAAATCAAAGACCCCCGCGTGGGGTTGGTCACCATCACCGCCGTCGACGTCAGCCGTGATGTCGGCCACGCGAAAATCTTCATGACCGTGATGGGGCAGGACAGCGCCGAAGAAATCGCGCAGTCGATCAAGGTGCTCAATGCTGCTGCAGGGTTCCTGCGTATGCAGCTGGCCCGTGAGATGAAGCTGCGCAGCGTTCCGCAACTGCATTTCCATTACGACGAAAGCGTTGCCCGTGGCGCGCATTTGTCGGCATTGATCGAGCGTGCGGTGGCTGAAGATGGTCAGCACCAAACCGCACCCAAGCAAGACGGTCCGGAGGAATAAGGCGTGGCTCAGGTCAAGCGTATTCGCCGTAACGTCAGCGGGATCATCCTGCTCGACAAGCCGCTGGGCTTCACGTCCAACGCCGCGCTGCAGAAAGTGCGCTGGTTGCTCAACGCCGAAAAAGCCGGCCATACGGGCAGTCTCGATCCGCTGGCAACCGGCGTTCTGCCGCTGTGCTTCGGTGAAGCCACCAAGTTTTCCCAGTACCTGCTCGATTCCGACAAGGGTTATGAAACCCTGATGCAGCTCGGCAAGACCACCACCACGGCCGACGCCGAGGGTGAGGTGCTGCAGACGCGGCCTGTGACCGTTGGTCGCTCGGATATCGAGGCGGTGCTTCCGGCATTTCGCGGGGATATCAGTCAGATACCGCCGATGTACTCCGCCCTCAAGCGGGACGGTCAGCCGTTATACAAGCTGGCCCGAGCAGGGGAAGTGGTGGAGCGCGAACCGCGTTCTGTTACTATTGCGCGCCTGGAATTATTGGCGTGTGAAGGTGAGACCGCTCGTTTGGCTGTCGACTGCACCAAAGGCACCTATATTCGTACCCTCGTGGAAGATATCGGTGAAAAGCTGGGCTGCGGTGCTTACGTCGCCCAGTTGCGTCGCACCCAGGCCGGTCCTTTCACGCTGGCCCAGACGGTAACGCTGGAAGAGCTGGAAGCCGTGCATGCCGAAGGCGGTAACGAAGCGGTTGATCGCTTCCTGATGCCATCGGACAGCGGATTGCTGGATTGGCCGCTGCTGCAGTTCTCCGAGCACAGTTCGTTCTACTGGCTGCATGGCCAGCCGGTGAGAGCCCCCGACGCGCCGAAGTTTGGCATGGTGCGGGTGCAGGATCATGAAGGACGCTTCATCGGGATCGGTGAAGTGAGTGAAGACGGGCGCATTGCGCCGCGTCGACTGATTCGGTCAGAGTGACCGGACCCGTCGCGGCAGGGTTTCCTGGCACGGCGGTACGAGGGTGGCTGTTAACAGGCATGGTCACTCCTCACATTTAAATACGAGAGTCAGCTCTCGGCCTGTTGAAACCGTCTCTCAGGAGCGGTTTCTTGATAAAAGGAATGCCCACATGGCACTCAGCGTTGAAGATAAAGCTCAGATCGTAACCGACTACCAGCAAGCTGTTGGTGATACTGGTTCGCCAGAAGTGCAAGTTGCACTGCTGACCGCCAACATCAACAAACTGCAAGGCCACTTCAAGGCCAACGGCAAGGATCACCACTCCCGTCGTGGTCTGATCCGTATGGTAAACCAGCGTCGCAAGCTGCTGGATTACCTGAAAGGTAAGGACGTTAGCCGTTACAGCGCCCTGATCGGTCGTCTGGGTCTGCGTCGCTAATAACGACTCGGATAGAGGTTGGTTGGTCGTCATGTTCCGCTGGTTTTACCAGTGGGCTGGCGGGCTCCCAGCCTCTAGTTGTATCTGGACTGCCGAAGGGTCCGATTCCCCTCGCTGCCCAAGAATTCGCAAGAAACCAGTTCCCCAAGAGCCACAAAGAAGGTAGGAAACCGTGAACCCGGTAATCAAGAAATTTCAATTCGGTCAATCGACCGTAACCCTCGAGACTGGCCGTATTGCCCGTCAAGCCTCTGGTGCTGTATTGGTCACCGTTGACGACGACGTCACCGTTCTCGTGACTGTGGTCGGCGCCAAGCATGCAGACGCAAGCAAAGGCTTTTTCCCTCTTTCCGTTCACTACCAGGAAAAGACCTACGCCGCTGGCAAGATCCCTGGTGGTTTCTTCAAGCGTGAAGGCCGTCCTTCCGAAAAAGAAACACTGACCTCGCGTTTGATCGACCGTCCGATCCGCCCACTGTTTCCAGAAGGCTTCATGAACGAAGTGCAGGTTGTCTGCACCGTCGTCTCCACCAGCAAGAAAACCGATCCGGACGTCGCTGCGATGATCGGTACTTCGGCTGCGCTGGCAATCTCCGGTATTCCGTTCGACGGCCCGATCGGTGCCGCGCGCGTTGCTTTCCACGAGAGCACCGGCTACCTGCTGAACCCGACTTACGAGCAACTGAAAGCATCGAGCCTGGACATGGTCGTTGCCGGCACCGAAGAAGCGGTACTGATGGTTGAGTCGGAAGCCAAAGAGCTGACCGAAGACCAGATGCTGGGCGCCGTGCTGTTCGCCCACGACGAATTCCAGTCGGTCATCAAGGCCGTCAAAGAGCTGGCCGCCGAAGCTGCCAAGCCAACCTGGAACTGGGCGCCGAAAGCTGAAGCCACTGAACTGCTGGGCGCTATCCGCTCCGAGTTCGGCGCAGCGATCTCCGAGGCCTACACCATCACCGTCAAGGCCGATCGCTATGCTCGCCTGGGTGAGCTGAAGGATCAGATCGTTGCCAAGCTGGCTGTTGAAGACGGCAGCCCGTCCGCCAGCGAAGTCAAAGCGGCATTCGGCGAGATCGAATACCGCACCGTTCGCGAAAACATCGTCAACGGCAAGCCGCGTATCGACGGTCGCGACACCAAGACTGTGCGTACGCTGAACATCGAAGTCGGCGTTCTGCCGAAGACTCACGGTTCGGCGCTGTTCACCCGTGGCGAAACTCAGGCGCTGGTCGTGGCCACCCTGGGTACCGCGCGTGACGCTCAGCTGCTCGACACCCTCGAAGGCGAGAAGAAAGACCCGTTCATGCTCCACTACAACTTCCCTCCGTTCTCGGTGGGCGAGTGTGGTCGCATGGGTGGCGCCGGTCGCCGTGAAATCGGTCACGGCCGTCTGGCCCGCCGTTCGGTTCAGGCCATGCTGCCGGCTGCCGACGTGTTCCCGTACACCATCCGCGTCGTATCGGAAATCACCGAGTCCAACGGTTCCAGCTCCATGGCGTCGGTCTGTGGTGCTTCGCTGGCGCTGATGGACGCTGGTGTTCCAATGAAGGCGCCGGTCGCCGGTATCGCCATGGGTCTGGTTAAAGAAGGCGAGAAGTTCGCCATCCTGACCGACATCCTGGGTGACGAAGACCACCTGGGCGACATGGACTTCAAAGTGGCCGGTACCGCCAAAGGTGTCACCGCGCTGCAGATGGACATCAAGATCAAGGGCATCACCGAAGAGATCATGGAGATCGCTTTGGGTCAGGCGCTGGAAGCACGTCTGAACATCCTGGGTCAGATGAACACCATCATTGGTCAGTCGCGCACCGAGCTGTCGGAAAACGCTCCGACCATGATCGCGATGAAGATCGACACCGACAAGATCCGCGACGTGATCGGCAAGGGCGGCGCTACCATCCGTGCCATCTGCGAAGAAACCAAAGCGTCGATCGACATCGAAGACGACGGCTCGATCAAGATCTTTGGCGAAACCAAGGAAGCTGCTGAAGCTGCACGTCAGCGCGTTCTGGGCATCACCGCTGAAGCCGAGATCGGCAAGATCTACGTCGGCAAGGTCGAGCGCATCGTCGACTTCGGCGCGTTCGTTAACATCCTGCCGGGCAAAGACGGTCTGGTGCACATCTCCATGTTGAGCGACGCTCGCGTAGAGAAGGTCACCGACATCTTGAAAGAAGGTCAAGAAGTCGAAGTGCTGGTGCTGGACGTGGATAACCGCGGCCGTATCAAGCTTTCGATCAAAGACGTTGCAGCTGCCAAGGCGTCGGGGGTTTAACCCGCCTCCTGCAGTAGATGAAAAAGAGCCCTTCGGGGCTCTTTTTTTTGAATGCAATTAATGGCTTAGGGAGCCAGACCGTCGTCGGGCGGCTCGTCAGAACATGCATCTTGCAAGCGGAACTTTCGTAAAGCGGGCAATCTGCACGACAGCTGTGGATCCATGAAAACATAAGTATTTGATTTATAAGGAATATATTTGTGATCGTGTGTTGGCACAGCGCTTGCGACATTGTAGGTAACCCTGCAGCCAATCAGATTGGCGCAGATTCTGAGAAAAACAGGAGTTACCCGTATGAAGAAGTTCGCTATTGCTGCTGCTACCGCCACTGCTCTGACTCTGACTATGGCCAACGTAGCCATGGCTCAGACCTCTGCTCAAGCTCCAATGACTGTAGCTGCAAACGAAGTCGCCAAAACCAAAGAAGCTACTTCTGACACTTGGATCACCACCAAGGTCAAATCTGACCTGCTGACCGAAAAAGGCATTCCAGGCTCCGACATCAAGGTTGAGACCAACAAAGGCGTGGTATCCCTGTCGTCGACTGTCGCTATCACTGATGCGCAGAAAACCACCGCTGTTGCGATCACCAAGAAAATCAAAGGCGTGAAAGCTGTTTCGGCTGATGGCCTGAAAGCTGAGTAATTACATTCTGCTGAACCTGGAAAATAGCCGGCTGACAGTGTGAAAGTCGTCAGGCGACTGATTCAAGGTTCATGCGAAGGGCCACAAGGATTTGGTCAATAAAACCCCGACGTTCGCGCCGGGGTTTTTTTATGTCCTCATTTCTGCACGACCAGCTTGTTTCGCAGCTGAGACGAGCATTTGACATCTTCTCGCCACGCCCACTGAGTTATCCTCCTACGCCACGCGCTATCCAAGTGAAGGTGTCTAGACCATCCAATTGATAGAAGTCAGTGCGGCTGTGCACAGTAATTGCATATCACGCAGCCCATTGCTGGATGGGTGGCGAATCTACCCACAGCGTTGACACTTTGATGACCTGTCATCGGCTACAGTCTGGCGTACCTTCGCTTCTCTGTGGCGAAGCTGCTTTACTCCGGGCCAGGCCTGAAACTCTTTTGCTGTGAGAAGTAGATGCCCACGATTCCCTTACTGATTTGCGACGACTCCAACATGGCGCGCAAGCAGCTGATGAAGGCCCTGCCGCCCGAGTGGGATGTGTCGGTGACCACGGCGGCCAATGGCCGTGAAGGGATCGAGGCGATTCGCCAGGGTCTGGGCCGCGTGGTGCTGCTGGATCTGACGATGCCGGACATGGACGGTTATCAGACGCTGGCCGCCATTCGCGCGGAAAGCCTGCAGGCCAGCGTCATCGTTGTCTCCGGTGACGTTCAGGAAGAAGCGGTGCGGCGCACCCTGGAACTGGGCGCGCTGGCCTTCCTGAAAAAACCGGCTGATCCCGATCAACTGCAGCAGACCCTTGAGCGACTAGGCCTGTTGGGAGAGAGCGCCAATCAGTCTCTGGCCCTGGCATCGGGTGGCGATCAGGCCGCCATCAGTTTCAATGACGCATTCCGCGAGACCGTGAACGTGGCAATGGGCCGCGCCGCCGCGTTGTTGGCGCGGGTCTTGGGCGTGTTCGTGCAACTGCCGGTGCCCAACGTCAACATGCTGGAGGTGGGCGAGCTGCACATGGCGCTGGCGGATGCCCAGGCCAATGACCGGCTCACGGCGGTGTGTCAGGGCTATATCGGTGGCGGCATCGCCGGCGAAGCGCTGTTGTTGTTTCATGATTCGGATATCGCCGACATGGCGCAACTGATGAAGGTCGACGACGCCGACTACTCTGACATGGAGATGTTGCTGGACCTGTCGTCCATCCTGATCGGCGCTTGTCTGAGCGGCATTGCGGAGCAGCTCGACGTCGCCTTTTCCCAAAGCCACCCCCAAGTGCTGGGCTTGCACAGCGGCATTGAAGAGCTGATCCGTCTCAACGAGCGGCGCTGGAAGAAGACGCTGGCTGTGGAGATCAGTTACAGCCTGGAAGGCCATAACATCCATTTCGATCTGTTGATGTTGTTCACCGAGGACTCGGTCGAGCTGCTGTCGCGGAAACTCGCCCATTTGATGAGCTGATTCATGAACGATCGTATCGATTTCAAAGAATTGCACTGGCTGCTCACCGTGACGCAGAACATCGACGTCGGCGTGGTGGTGCTGGATCAGGAGTACCGGGTGCAGGTCTGGAACACCTTCATGGAGAACCGTTCCGGGATACTGTCGTATGAAGCGGCGACCCGTTCGTTCTTTTCGCTGTTCCCGGAGATCAACGAGCGCTGGCTGAAGAACAAGATCGACAGCGTGATTACGCTGGGAACCCCAGCGTTCACGATCTGGGAGCAGCGCCCTTATCTGGTTCATTTCAAGAGCTATCAGCCCATCACCGGGCAAGAAGACTTCATGTACCAGAACACCACGATGTACCCGCTGCGGTCGACGACCGGGGTGGTCAGCCATGTGTGTCTGGTGATCTACGACGTCACCGATGTGGCGACGAACCGTCTGCAATTGCAGGCCGCCAACCGCGAGCTGCAGAAGCTATCGAGCACTGACCGCCTGACCAGCCTGTACAACCGCGGTCACTGGGAAGAAGCACTGCGTCTGGAGCATGCGCGGCACGTGCGCTACGGCACTACGGCGTCGCTGGTGATGTTCGACATCGATCACTTCAAGCGCGTCAACGACACCTACGGGCATCAATGCGGAGACCGGGTGATCCAGCGGGTGGCGGACGTCGTGCGTGAACACATCCGTGAAGCTGACATCGCCGGTCGTTACGGCGGCGAAGAGTTTGCGGTCTTGCTGCCCGACACCGACAAGCAAGGCGGCGCCATGTTCGCTGAGCGTCTGCGCGCCGCCGTCGAGGCGCTGGACGTCATGCAGGAAGGCGAAGCCATTCATTGCACGATCAGCCTGGGCGTCGCTGACATGACCTCGCCGATGGATGATCACAAGACGCTCATCGAGCGCGCAGATCAGGCCCTGTACGAGTCCAAAAAGAACGGTCGCAATCGCGTGTCGGTGGATACGTCGGATTGAAGCACCGGCGGAGGGCCGCCTCGAAGGCGGTCTTCACCCGCTAGGACAACTCCGCGAAATCGCTGAGCACGTCATCCCTTAGAGAGATAAACCGTGCGTCGCTGCGATTGCGCGGGCGGGGCAGGTCGATGTCGACGATACGCCGGATCCGCCCCGGATGCGGCTGCATTACCACCACCCTATCACCGAGATAAACCGCCTCATCCACATCATGGGTGACATGGACCATGGTGATCTTTTCCTGCTGCCAGATGTGCTGCAACTCACGCTGCAATCGCGTACGGGTCAGCGCATCCAGTGCGCCGAAGGGTTCGTCAAGGAGCAGCACGCTGGGCCGATTGACCAGTCCCCGGGCAATCGCCACCCGTTGCGCCATGCCGCCGGAAATCTGGTGCGGGTACGACTCAGTGAAATCCTGCAGGCCAACCAGCTGAATGTGTTCGCGTACGGTGTCACGCTTTTGCGCGGCGCTCAGCGGTGCGTTCTTCAGGCCGACCGCGACGTTCTGCTCAACCGTGAGCCACGGGAAAAGCCGGTGATCCTGGAACACGATGCCGCGCTCAAGCCCCGTGCCCCTGATCGGCTTGTCGTCCAGCAGGATGCGGCCGTCGAATGCTTCGTCCAGGCCGAGGATCAACCTGAGGAGCGTTGATTTGCCACAACCACTGGCACCGACGATGGTGATGAACTCCCCCGGCGCGATGTCCAGCTGGACGTTGTCCAGAACGTGCAGTTGGGTGTCGGCGCCTGCATGGGTAAAGTGCTTGCTGATGTTTTCCAGGCGCAGCCCGTTGCCCTGTGACGGGGCGAGGGGCTGGGCGGTAAGCGGTTGGGTACTGGGCATGAGCGTTCCTTCTGACATTCGGTTTGGGGAAGCGAGAGATTCGGGAGAGGCCGAGCACGACGACCTCAGCGAGGGGCAATGCCGTACAGCCGTTGCAGGCGTCGTTCAAAAAGACGCGCCAAGAGGTTAAGCCCCCAGCCGACCAGCCCGATGACGATCATGCCGAACAGCACGAGGTCCATCATGAAGTGCTCGCTGCCATCGATCAGCGTATTGCCGATGCCGCTGCCCGACACCAGCAGGTATTCCGCGCCGATGGTCGCCAGCCACGAATACACCAGCGCCAGGTAGATACCGGTAAAGATCGAAGGCAGCGCTGCGGGCAGCATGACGCCGGTGATCGTCTGCCAGCGGGTGAAGCCGTAGACCTTCGCGACTTCCAGCAGCGCCGGGGAAACGCTGCGCAAGCCGTCGCACGTGTTGACCACCACCGGCACCAGTGCTGCGAGGGACAGGAACACCACTTTGGCGACGTCGCCCAGACCGAACCACACCGAGATCAGCGGGATCCAGGCGAACAACGAGATCTGTTTGAACGTGTTGAAGCTCGGGCCCACCACTCGCTCGAACAGCCGCGAAAACCCCAGCAGACAACCGAGCACCAGACCCAGTGTGGTGCCGATGAAAAAGCCGCTCAGGTCGCGGGCAAGACTGGCGGAAATCGCACGCCAGAACTGCCCGGACGTCACTTGCTCCCAGGTGGTGACGGCGACCTTTTGTGGCGAAACCAACAAGCCGGAGCTGCTCCAACCCTGGCTGGATGCAAGCCACCAGACTGCCACCGCCAAGAGGGGAACCACCCAACCTCGATAGCGGTGGGTCTGGGTGCCGTGTGAGATTGTCAGTGTGCTCATGCCAACCTCCCGGTCTTGACCGGACGGCCTCGGTTTAGGCGCCGCTCGATGAATTCGAAACCGCGATCAATCAGTAGCCCGAGGGTGCCAACCACCACCACGGCGGCCATGACCAGATCCAGCTGAAACAACTGCCGACCATAGGCGATCAGGTAGCCCAGCCCTTCGCTGGACGCCAACAGCTCAACCACCACCAGCGACAGCCAGGCCTTGGTGAATCCCAGACGCAGGCCGGTGAAGATCGGCGCGACGGCGGAGGGCAGGACGATGTCGGTGACGATCTGACGTTGGCTGAATCCGTACGCGCGGCCCACTTCCAGCAGGCGTTTGGGCACTTCATGGAAGGCTTGAAGCGTACACAGCGTCACCGGGACCAGCGCGGCGTGAGCGATCAGTACATATTTCAGCGGCTCGCCGATGCCGAACAGCAGCAGGGCAAACGGCATCCAGCCCAGTACCGGAATCTGCACCAGCGCGTTGAACGTCGGCAGCAGATAATCTTCGACGGTTTTCGACAACCCCATCGCTAGCCCCAGGGTGATCCCCAACGCCGAGCCGATCAGAAAGCCCACCAGCACGCGCTGCAGACTGGCGGAGGCGTTCAGCCACAAGTCGCCGCTGCTGACCAGATCGCCCAACGTCTGGTAAACGAACGCGGGCGGCGGCAGTACTTGCTCCGACAGCCAGCCGCGTTCAGTGCCGAGGTACCACAGGCCCGACAGCGTGATAGGCAGCAGCCAGGCCAAGGCAATATTTGCGCCGCGGGTTCGCCAGGCTGTGGCGGGTTTGACGACCGGGACGCGGCGAGGGGCTCGCGACGGTGAATGGGGCAGACGCTTGACCGGCGCCAGGGTTTTCACAGGAATGTGCTGCCGATCAAGCGCTTCAGCGGTGGCTCGGGCCATGGCATCAGCCTCCGTTGTTGGCGGGTTTGTCCGAAGACGCCGTCGCCGTGTTCGCGGCTTTGCCGTCCGCACCGTAGGCGGTCCAGTAGTGCTCAAGACCTTTGGCTTTCAGCGCATTGTCCAGATAGCGGGTGTCGAACCAGCCTTCGACGCTCACAGGGCGGCGAATCATCTTCTCGTCCCTGGCCTGATCAGCGACGGCCTGATAGCTGTCGCGCAGGAACGCATCCACCAGCGGTGACGCGCTGTCGCGCAAATCCAGACCACCGAAGTCGGCTTGCAGCGAGGCCAGCGGTTCGTTGGTCTTCGCCCACTCGTTGAGCACGGCGTCGCGGTTGCTGGCTTCGGATTCCCATCGCGCGGCATCGACCAGCACGTTGACGACTTTCTGCACATTGTCGGCGTGCTGTTTTTCGTAATCCCCACGGACCACCAATGCGCACTGGCGGGTATAGCGCACGTTGTTGTCAGGGTTATCGAAGATGATGTCGGCCAGCCCTTGATCGCTCAGTTTGAACAGCTCGCGCCCGCCGAATGCGGCATCGACGCCTTTGGACGCCAGCGCGGCCTGGCTGCTGCCGCTGTCCAGATTGATCACTTTCAGGTCGCGCTCGGTCATGCCGTGATCGGCCAGTAACTTGATCGACACCAGGTGGGCGTTGGTGCCACGGAACACCGCGACCTTCTTGCCCTTGAGGTCTTCGACGCTCTTGATCTCGGAGCCTTTGGGCACCGCCAGATACACATTTGAGCGCACGCCGATGGCCGCAAGCAATTTGGTGTCCAGGCCATTGGAACGGCCGACTACCGCGGGCAAGTCGCCTTCGTAGGCGAAGTCCAGTTGCTGATTGGAAAGTGCCTCGTTGACGGCCGGCCCGGCGCCCTTGAAGAAGAACCACTGCACTTCGGTGTCGGTGCCGGCGAAGGCTTTTTCAAGGCGCTGCTGGTTGCGCACGATGCCCAGGGACGAGCCGCTGAACGTGACCGGATCACCGCCACCGGCGCTGGCCACGCCAATGCGCAGAACGTCGGCTTCGGCCAAGGGCATCATCAGCAGCGCCGCCAGTGCGGTAGCTACGCGTGTCTTGCTGAATAGAGATGTTCGCTTGGGATTTGCCATGACGTTTCTTCCTTGGAAAGTGGTTGACGCGCGATCAGGCAGCCAGGTGTTTCTTGTCGGCTTCGGTCTTGGGCGAGAGGGTTTCGGGTGTGGGTTTGATGGCCTGGCTGGCGCGTCCGTCGACGCCGACCGGAATGTCGCCTGCGACAGTGGTACGGCGCACCACTCGCTCGGCCTGGCCATAGTCGTTGACGGCGATGTGTTGGGTGGCGCGGTTGTCCCAGATCACCACGTCGCCTTCGTTCCAGCGCCAGCGCACGGTGTTGTCCAGGTGCGTGATGCGATCGTGGAACAAGCGGATCAGCTGTTTCGAGTCGTCGCTGCTGACGCCTTGAATCTGTTTGACGAAGTGGCCGAGCAACAGGCTGGGCTCGCCGGTTTCAGGGTGCACGCGCACCAGTGGGTGTTCGGTTTCGTAGACTTCGGCGGTGAACTGCTCGCGGTAGCGTTTCACGCCCGCTTCGCCGGTGTCGCGGGGCGCCGCGTAGTCGTAGACGTTGGTGTGCAGCGCGCGGAGGCCGTCGGCCAGGGTTTTCAGGCTGTCGGGGAGGTCAGCGTAGGCAGCCGCGGTGTTGGCCCACACTGTGTCGCCGCCGTAGGGCGGGATGACCACGCCACGCAGGATCGAGATTTTCGGGTAGTTGGCGACGAAGGTGACGTCGGTGTGCCACGAATTAGCCCGAGTTTCCCTGGCGTCGAGGTGCAGTATGGCGCTGCTTTTCTCGGCGGAGCGAACGGTGGGGTGAGGGACCTGATCACCGAAGCGGCGGGAGAAGCCTTCATGCTGTTCGTCGCTGAGAAACTGCTCACGGAAGAAAAGCACCTTGTGCGTGAGCAGCGCCTGATTAATGAAATCGAAATCCTGCGTGGAGACATCTGCGGAGAGTTTGACGCCGCTCACCTCGGCACCGATTTTTCCCGCAACGGGTTTGATCTGAATCGCCATGTCCTTGACCTCGATCTGGGCTATTGAGGCTCAGATCATAAGGATATAAATCGACGCTTCGCTAATCACTATTTGGCATAAATATAGAAGGAGAGTTTATGCAGCAGATTAATCTCCGAGGCTCAAGGTCATAAGCCTTTCGTTTTGCGGCATCACCCGATCACTTCACATCTGTGGCACATCCTCCTGCAAACCCTGGTCCTTCCAGGTGCCGAGTGATCGGCGCAGCCGGCTGGCCAGCGAACTGCTGCCGTGGACGTTGTGGTAGTGAAACACCGCTGTGGCGCGCAGGGCGTCTTCGGCTACGGGCATGTTGGTGTGCAGCGAGCGATAACCCCAGAACAGGTACAGGTGGCCGGGTTGCATGGCGATGCGGGTAAAGGCGTTGTCAGCCTTCGCGGCTTTGCTCCTGAGGCGGCGCTGCACCCAGCCGTTGTCCACGCGCACCTTGTCGAGCAGGTTGGCGAAGTAGGTGCGGCGGATTGGCCGACGGTTCGGCAGCATCAGCAGGTCGCCGCGTTCTCCGCTGGTGGGCATGCAGACCGGGAGGATGGTGGTCAGCACAAACGAGTCGTAGTGAAAGATCAGCGATTCGCGACGCCCGCCGCTGCCGGTCAGGCAGCGCAATGTCTGGGTCATGCCATTTTCGCTTGAGCGATCGCCGGTGACGCCCGCCACGATGCGTCGGCATAAATCGACGAAGTCCCGCGACGAGCCCCACTCATGGAGCGGCGTTCCCTGCACGGCCTGTCGGCCAGAGAGGGCCACGTAATCGTTGCCGCTATCGGCCACGGTCCGGGCAACCAGTGCTTGCAGTGATTCCAGCTGGGACGAACTGGCCCAGTCCGGCAAGACAGCGTATCCGTCACTGTCGATGGCCTTGATCAAGCTCTGAACCTGAGCTTCCGAAAAAGTCGTGTAAGGCATCTGGCGCAACCTCATGACGTAGACCGAGGAACAGCGAAACCCGTCGGACCTACTGCTTGAGATGTACCGGTTCAGCCGGGCGAGGCCAGAGCCTAGCAGCTAGCACAACTTTATCCACGCGCAAGGAAGTAATATTTCAAAATGTTAATTTTCAGCTAAAAAGCCGAGGTTTTCCGTCCATTTATGAAACAGATCGGCGAAGAACGCGCCGAATAGATGGGCGGCGAGACGTAACGAATTTGTGTCACTGAATATGTCGGCGCCTGTTCCTTCCGTGAGACAGGCCAGGATGTCTGCCAGGGGCGATAACTGAAAACGCCCTCGGAAAGAGGGCGTTTTTTAGCGCTTTCACTTCACGTGACTTACAGCACCACGCTCGGCAGCCACAGCGAGATCGCAGGAATGTACGTCACTGCCATCAGCACCAGGAACAGTGCGACATAGAACGGCAGCAGCGCTTTCACCGTGTCCTCGATCGTGACCTTGCCCACTGCGGCGCCGACGAAGAGCACGGCTCCCACAGGCGGCGTTATCAGCCCGATGCCCAGGTTGACCAGCATGATCATCCCGAAGTGCACCGGATCGACGCCGATGCCGACGATCACCGGCAGCAGGATCGGGGTGAGGATGAGGATCAGCGGCGCCATGTCCATCACCGTGCCCAGCAGCAGCAACATGACGTTGATGCACATCAGAATCACGTAGCGGTTGTCCGACAGCGTCAGAAACGCTGTGGTGATCTTCATCGGGATTTCCATCAGCGTCAGGATGTAGCCGAAGCTGGCGGCGAAACCGATCAGGATCATCACGATGGAAACCGTGCGCACGGCCCGATGCATCAGCTTGGGCAGGTCGCGCCATTTGTAATCGCGGTAGATGAACATGGTGACGAAGAACGCCCAGAGCACAGCGATCGCCGCGGACTCGGTGGCGGTGAACACCCCCGACAGGATGCCGCCGAGGATGATCACCATCGCCATCATGCCCCACAGGGCCTCACCGGCAATTTTCAACGCCTTGCGCAGCGGGATCACTTCGCCCTTCGGGTAGTTGCGCTTACGGGCGAAGATCATGCACAGCACCATCAACACGGCGCTGAGCAGCAGGCCCGGCATGATCCCGGCCATGAACAGCGACGCGATCGATACGGTGCCACCCGCTGCCAGCGAATACAGCACCGAGTTGTGGCTGGGTGGTGTGAGCAGCGCCTGCACCGAACCACTCACCGTTACCGCCGTGGAGAAGTCGCGGGGATAGCCATTGCGCTCCATTTCCGGAATCAGCACCGAACCGACCGACGCGGTGTCGGCAACCGACGAGCCAGAGATGGCGCCGAAGAACGTCGAGGCGACGATGTTCACCAGTGACAGGCCGCCGCGCACGAAGCCCACCAGCACGCCCGCAAACGCCACGAGCCTGCGGGACATGCCGCCCTCGGCCATGATCGCGCCGGCCAGCACGAAGAACGGGATCGCCAGCAGCGAGAACTTGTTCACGCCACCCGCGACCTGAATCATCAGTGCGTCGAACGGGATCTCGATCCACCATGCGCCGATCAGCGCAGACAGGCCCAATGCGAACGCCACCGGCATGCCGACCAGGATCAGTGCGATGAAGCTGCCCAACAGAATAAATGCGTCCATCATGCTGCCTCTTCGCTGGATTCGACCACGTCGTAACTCACCACTCGACGGTGACGCTGGTCACCCAGAAACAGCTTCTCCAGAACGAAGATCAGCGTCAGTACGCCACCGATGGGAATCGGCAGATAGGAGATGCCAACCCGCAGCCCCGGCATTTCACCCAGAAACTGATTCCAGGTGTTCAGGCACAGCTTCATGCCCTTGACCGCCATGAACACGCAGACCACGGCCATGAGGATTTGCACCAGCACGGCGGCAGCCTTGCGTGCGTTTTCCGGCAGGCGGTCAGTGGCCATATTCACGGCCATGTGCGCGCCGGCCCGGTAACTGGCAGCGGCGCCAAAGAAGGTGAACACCACCATCAACAGAATGGCAGTCGGTTCCGGCCAGCTGGAGCCGGTACCCAGGACGTAGCGGGCGAAGATGCCCCACGGGATGATCAGCGCCATGGTCAGCATCGACAGGCCCGCGATCCCGATGCAGAGGCGATACAGTGCGTCATTGAAGCGCAGAATCGTGTTTTTCATAGGCTCACCACAACGACGGTGGACGGCCAGGGCCGCCACCGCCGTGCTATCGGGCTGAAGGACTTATTGGACCGCTTCGATGCGCTTGATCAAGTCAGCGTAAGGCGCACCATACTTGGCTCGCACGCCCGCTGTCGCGTCGTAGAAGGCTTTCTTCTGCTCAGGCGTCAGCGTGATGAACTCCACACCTGCCGCCTTAAGCTTCGTCTCGCTTTCGGCCGACTTCTTGTCCCACAGAACGCGCTCTTCAGCCTGGGCCTCGACTGCCAGTTTCTTCACCAGCGCCTGCTGTTCCGGGTTCAGTTTTTCCCAGGCGGCTTTGGACATCACCACAGGCTCCGGCAGGATCAGATGCTCGGTCAGGGTGTAGAACTTGGCGTTCTGATAGTGGTTGTGTTCAAGCAGGGTGGGCATGTTGTTCTCGGCGCCGTCGATGACACCGGTCTGCAGGGCGCTGAAAATTTCGCCCGTCGCCATGGCAATACCGTTGCCGCCCATCGCGTTGATGGTGTCGATGAACACCGGGTTGCCCTGCACGCGGATCTTCATGCCCTTGAGGTCGGCTACGTCGTGTACCGGCTTCTTGGTGTAGAGGTTGCGGGTGCCGCCGTCCATCCAGGCCAGGGCGACCAGTTTGGCTTCGGAGTTGGTGATTTTGTCGAGCATTTCCTGGCCGATTTCGCCATCGATAACCTTGCGCATGTGGGCGTGATCACGGAACACGAAGGGCAGGTTGAACACGTTCACGTCCGGTACCACCGGCCCGACGATGCCGAGGCTGATGCGGGTCATCTGGACGGCGTTGGCCTGAACCTGTTCGACGACTTCTTTCTCGGAGCCGAGCACACCGCCGGCGAACATCTTGAAGCTGATCTCGCCTTTGCTTTGCTCCTCCAGTTTCTTGCCCATGTTTTGTTCAGCGACAACGGGCGGATAACCTGCGGGGTGTACTTCAGCGAATTTGATTTTGGTTTCCGCCAGCGCTGTGTTCGAGAGGCACAGCGCGAGAGGGAGTGCGGCGAGGAGTAACGTGCGTTTGAATTCCATGGATGTTCTCCGGTGTTGTTATTGTTTTTTCAGATAGAACGGGGCAGCGGTACGGCGGCGCAGCGGTGGCCGAGGGTGTGGCTCAGCCGTTGAACAGGGGTTCTTCGAGGCCCTTGACCCCAGGGTTTAACGCGAACACGCCGCCGGCCAGCGGCTGGTCGCTGATGTCCCCGCCGGGGCGTATGGAGGTGACGTAAAGGGTGTCCAGGCCTGAGCCGCCGAAGGCACACATGGCCGGTTTTTTAACCGGCACCTTGAGTGAGCGATCCAGCTTGCCTGCGGGGGTGAAGCGATGGATCACGCCTTCATCGTTGCCGCAGATCCAGTAACAGCCCTCCGCGTCGACCGCTGCGCCATCAGGGCGGCCGGCGTGGTGATTCATGTCCACGAACAGCCGACGGTTGTGCGGCGTGCCGGTGTCGATGTCGTAATCGAACGCCCAGATCTTCTGCACGGAGGGGTGGGAGTCGGAGAGGTACATGACGCGACCGTCGGGGCTGAACCCCAGGCCATTGGGCACGATCATGTCGGTGAGCTGCGCGGTCAGTGGCTCGGGCTGGCCGGCGCTGTAGCGATACAACGAGCCCACTGGCAGCGTTTTGGCCATGTCCATGAACATGGTGCCGGCCCAGAAGCGGCCCTGGCGGTCGCAGCGACCATCGTTGAAACGCATATTGTCGGTCGCGTGCTCGACGCTGCTCAGCAGTTGCGTGGCGACAGTGCCATTGTCCTGGGGATGAAGGCGGAACAGGCCGCTTTCCATGCCGGCCAGCCAGCTGCCGTCATCGTAACGGGCGATGCAGGCGAGCATTTCCGGCGTTTCCCAGCTTGTGGTGAGACTGTCCTGCGGGCTCCAGCGGTGGAGGCGACGGGCCGGAATGTCGACCCAGTAGAGCGCCTGTTCCCGGGCGTTCCAGACCGGCGATTCACCGGTTGCGTTGCGTGCATCGAGAATCAGCTCAGCTTCCATGACGATCATTCCCTGATTTTTATGATGAGAGGCCGACCTTGCAGTCGGCCTGGCCGTCGTTGAGGCCTACTCGTCGCCGAACGGCCCGCTCGCCACGAATGCACCACCCTGATAAACCATGGCGGGGTCGTCGGAAGCCGGCATCGGTTGTGCTTCGACCTTGGCGCGAAACTGCTCGGAGCTGTCTTTCGGCTGATAGCCCAAGTGATTGGCCAGGCGGTTATCCCACCAGACCTTGCTGTTGTCCGACGCGCCGTAAACGATGGTGTGGCCGACGTTCGGGGTGAACAGGCCGCGCTCGATCAGTTGGGTCAGGTCGTTGTAGCTCAGCCAACTGGCGAGCATGCGGCGGTTCTGTGCTTCAGGGAATGAGGAGCCGATACGGATGCTGACGGTTTCGATGCCATACCGATCGAAATAGAAGCTGGCCATGTCTTCACCGTAGGATTTCGACAGGCCGTAATAGCTGTCCGGGCGACGCATGGCGCTGGCGTCGATGACCTCATCCTGACGGTAGAAACCGATGACGTGGTTGGAGCTGGCGAAGATCACTCGCTTCACGCCATGTCGGCGCGCGGCTTCGTAGATGTGGAAAACGCCGCAGATGTTCGGGCCGAGGATTTCTTCAAAAGACCGCTCCACCGAGACGCCGCCAAAGTGGACGATGGCGTCGACGCCTTCGACCAACTCGTGAACCGCGTTTTTGTCGGCCAGGTCGCAGATCTGGATTTCTTCGTGGGGGCCGGCTGCCGGTGTCATTTCGGCGATATCGGAAAGACGCAGGACCTTGGCAAACGGACGCAGGCTTTCGCGCAGGACTTTACCAAGGCCGCCTGCGGCGCCCGTCAGCAAAATGCGGTTGAGCGGGGCCTGGGCGTTGAATTCAGTCATCGTTGCAAACCCTGATTCTGATGTTGTTTTTATGGTGTCATCGGTTGTCGTATGACGCTTGCGGGATTATCGACAGGGCCCACAAATTTTGTCAACGCGACGAAGGTGTAAGCCCCTTTGACGCCGGTTTGTACATGTCGTCCGAACAGCGCAGCTACCGGGAGAATGCCGTGCCTGCACTTTGCAGTGTGACGCCCGGCGCTTTCCCGGCTAAAGCCGGTCCCACTGACTGTCCGGCACGACGCTTGAACGCTTACATCAGCGAGATCGGGTAGCTGACAAACACTCGGTTTTCGTCGAACTCGTTGGTGCTGTAATCACGCCGCATCGAGGAGTTGCGCCACCGGACGTTCAGGCTCTTGAACGTACCGCTTTGCACCGTATACGCCAGCTCGGACTCGCGTCCCCACTCCTTGCCGTCGGTCACGGTACCGGTGTGCACGTTATCGCCGCTGATGTAGCGGTTCATCATTGTCAGGCCGGGGACGCCGAATATCGCAAAATCCAGGTCGTGACGCAGTTGCCAGGAGCGTTCCTTGGCGTTGTCGTAGCTGGAGTTGTAACTGTCGTTGGCCAGCGTGCCGCCGCTGGTGCCGTTGACCCGCATCCACTGGTCATCGCCATAGACCTTTTGCAGGCCGAGGTAGACGGTGTTGCCCTTGTAGTTAGCGGAAAGCATCGCGTAGGCGGTCTTGTTATCCAGCTCGCCGGCCAGCTTGTTGCCGTCCTCTTTGCCGAGGAAGTAGCCCAGGTTGGCGCCCAGGGTCCAGTCGCCGATGGGTTGCTTGTGGATAACGTTGAGGAACTCCTGCTGGTAGACGTCTTCCAGCTGCGCGTACCAGAGCCCGACCTGAGTGCGCTTCTCGTTGAAGGTGTATTCGCCGCCGCCAAAGTTGAAGCGGTCCGACTTGAACGCAGCGGATTTACCGTTCATGAACATGTCTTCCATGCTCGCATCGTTGCGCGGGCTGTTGCCGCGGAACTGGCCGCCGTACAGCGTCAGGCCGGCGATCTCCTTGGAGGTGATCTGCCCGCCGCGGAAGGTTTGCGGCAGAGAACGACCGTCATCGGAGCGCAGGATCGGCAGCACCGGCATCCACTCGCCGATCTTCAATTCGGTGTTGGAAAGCCGCGCCTTCGCCGCCACACCCAGGCGGCCAAAATTGTCGGCGGGGCGCCCGTCGTCATGGATCGGCAACAACTGAGTGCCGCCCGTGCCCTTGCCGCCATCGAGCTTTTGCGAGTACAGGCCCAGCACATCGAGGCCGAAGCCGACCGTGCCCGGGGTGAAGCCCGATTTCACGTCGAGGATGAAGTTTTGCGTCCACTCTTCGGCGTAGTTCTGAGGGTTCGCCGCATTGGTGAAGTTGCGGTTGAAGTAGGCATTGCGCAAGTTGAGCGTGGCCTTGGTGTCATCGATAAAACCTTCAGCGAGGCTCATCAATGGCAGGCTGAATGCGACGCTGCCGGCGCCAAGCAACAGCCACGAACGGTTGGTCTGGATCTTCATTTCTTATTGTTCTCCCTTTCTGCTGACAAAACGGTCCCGCACCGGAGGTCGCCGCCGAGGCGCCGAAGGCGTGGACATGGGTGCTCAAGTCACCGGTTTTGAATGAGGCTCACTGGCTGATCGAAACGGCCGTCGTCGATCAGTCCCTCGCGGTGGCGGCGTGGGCAAACACAGGCGCACGCGCGGACACAGGCACAGCGGAGTCATAAGAACGAGAAGGGGAGGTGGGGCGGATTTCTTGGGGCGACAGGCGCCGGTTGACTGTCATCGTCATGGAAGCATTCCTTTTTATTTTTGTTATCAGTTATGCGTTGTCGTACAACGCGATCCTGAGTATCGGCAGAGATCTTTAGACTGTCAACGCGCGGGGCGAGGAAACTCGCCAACGGTCGTCATGCCAGCCTTACCAACGGTTGCCAGCGGATATTGCGGCCCCCCCGTTTCTCTGCTAATTTCGAAAATGTTAACGATGACATTTCCGCTTTAAAAATAAAAACAACGGGATTTTTCGCTATGACAACTCGCCTCAAGAAGGGCTTCTCCGCCGTTCTCTGTTCCCTCGCCGTGGCTGTCGCCTGCGGCAGCGCCCTCAACGTTCAAGCCGCAGACGCCGCCAAGACCGGTCCGCTGAAGATCGGTGCGTCGTTTCAAGAGATCAACAACCCGTATTTCGTGACCATGAAGGACGCCCTTCAGGACGCCACTGCCAGCATCGGTGCAACGCTGCTGGTCACTGACGCGCGCCATGACGTGTCCAAGCAGATCAGCGACATCGAAGACATGCTGCAGAAAGGCATCGATATCCTGATCATCAACCCGACCGATTCGGTGGGCGTTCAGTCCGCGGTCAAGCAGGCCCATGACAAAGGCGTGGTCGTCGTCGCAGTGGACGCACAGGCCAATGGCCCGCTGGACTCGTTCGTTGGCTCGAAGAACTTCGACGCCGGGGTGCAGGCCTGCGATTACCTGGCCAAGAACATCGGCGGCAAGGGCGACGTCGGGATTCTCGACGGCATCGCGGTAGTGCCGATTCTTGAGCGCGTGCGCGGCTGCAAGGAAGCCCTGGGCAAGTACAAAGACATCAAGATTGTCAGCATCCAGAACGGCAAGCAGGAGCGTGATCAGGCGCTGACCGTGACTGAAAACATGCTGCAGGCGCAGCCCACTCTCAAAGGCCTGTTCAGCGTCAACGACAACGGCTCGCTCGGCGCGCTGGCTGCCATCGAGTCCAGCGGCATGGACGTCAAGCTGACCAGCGTCGACGGCGCGCCCGAAGCCATCAAGGAAATCCAGAAGCCCAACAGCAAGTTCATCGCCACTTCCGCTCAATACCCACGCGATCAGGTACGTCTGGCCCTCGGGCTGGCGCTCGCCAAGAAGTGGGGCTCACAAGTCCCGGCGACCATTCCGGTCGACATCCTGCTGGTGGATCAGGCGAAGGCGAAAACCTTCACCTGGTAACGGCCGTGGCGCTGCTCGCCTGAGGTTTTCGGTCAGGCGGGCGCCACGGGTTCTGGCCAGGGACTTAGGCCCCGGATTTTGGTGAGTTGCGCAGCGATATTCTGCTGCGACGAGGTGCCCATGAGCTGCCTTCTGCAATTGGAAAACATCTGTAAAAGCTACCCCGGCGTGCAGGCGCTCAAGTCGATCAACCTGCAAGTGGAGCGCGGCGAAATTCACGCGCTGCTCGGTGAAAACGGTGCGGGCAAATCGACCCTGATGAAGATCCTCGCGGGCGTCGAGCATCAGGACAAAGGCAGCATTCTCATTGACGGCGCGGAGCAGCATTTCGCGACCTACAACGAGGCCATTGCCGCCGGCATCGGCATTGTCTTTCAGGAGTTCAGCCTGATCCCCTATCTTAATGCCGTGGAAAACATTTTCCTTGGCCACGAGATCGTCAACGGCTTCGGCTTGCTGCGCAAAGGCGAGATGCGCGAGAAGGCCATCGCGCTGTTCGACCGCCTCGGCGTGAAGATCAATCTGGATTGTTCGGTGCAGCACTTGAGCGTGGCCGAGCAGCAGTTTGTCGAGATCGCCAAGGCACTGGCCCTTGAAGCGCGTTTGCTGATTCTCGACGAACCCACCGCCACCCTGACGCCGTCCGAGGCCGAGCTGCTGTTCGACATCATGCGCGAGCTGAAAAGCCAGGGCGTGGCGGTGATCTTCATCTCCCACCATCTGGAAGAGATCTTTCAGGTCTGCGACCGCATCAGCGTGCTGCGCGATGGCGCTAACGTCGGCGCACTGACCGTCGCCAACAGTGACATCGACACGCTGGTGGAGATGATGGTGGGGCGGCGTCTGGAAGCGAGCTTTCCGCCCAAGCAGTCCCGGGCCCAAGGCGAAGTGGTGCTGCAAGTGCGTGACATCCAGCTGACCCGCAACGGCCCGCACAACAGTTTCAATCTGCACAAGGGCGAGATTCTCGGCTTTGCCGGGCTGGTCGGGTCCGGGCGTACGGAACTGGCGCTGGGGGTGATCGGTGCGTTGCCGGTGGTCAGCAAGGACGTGCTGCTGCGGGGGCAGCCTGCGCACCTCAATGATCCGGCGCAGGCGCTGGCCAACGGCATCGGCCTGTTGCCGGAAAGCCGCAAGAGCGAAGGGCTGATTGTGGATTTCAGCATCCGCGAGAACATCTCCCTGAACAATCTGGGCAAGTACGAAGGCGCGGCGCACCTGCTTGATCGGCACAAGGAAGACACCACCACCGCTCAACTGATGAAGCAGCTGTCGATCAAGGCGCCGAGTTGTGAAAGCCGGGTCATTAATCTCAGCGGCGGCAATCAGCAGAAGGTGGTGATCGCGCGCTGGATCAATCACCACTGCGACATCCTGATCTTCGACGAGCCGACCCGAGGCATCGACGTCGGCGCGAAAGCGGAGATCTACACCCTGATGCGCACACTCACCGAACAAGGCTTCGCGATCATCATGATCTCTTCGGAACTGCCGGAAATCATCGGTATGTGCGACCGCGTGGCCGTCTTCAACAAGGGCGCCATCGTCAACGTGCTGGAGGCTTCGGCCATCAATCCGCAGGAAGTGATGCGCCACGCCACCGGGAGTCTGAACAGTGAACACCTCCATTAAACCCATGAACGCGCAACCCAACCGGATGCAGCTCAACTTCGCCCGATTGATCCGCTCGCCCGCCTTCTATCCCTTCATTGGCCTGGTGGTGGTGACGGTCTTCATGATCTTCGCCAGCGACAAGTTTCTCACTGGGGCGAACCTGGAAAACATCGCCCGCCAAGTGTCCATCAACGCCATCATCGCGGTCGGCATGACCTGCGTGATCCTCACCGGCGGCATCGATTTGTCGGTCGGTCCGGTGATGGCCTTGTCCGGTACGCTGACCACCGGACTGATGGTCGCAGGCGTGCCGGCGCCGATCGCCATCCTCATCGGTTTGCTGATTGGCGTGGGCTTCGGAGTGGGCAACGGCATCTTCGTCGCGTACCTGAAAATGCCGCCGATCATCGTCACGCTGGCGACCATGGGCATCGCGCGCGGGCTGGGCCTGATGTACACCGACGGCTACCCGATTGCAGGGATGCCGGAGTGGTTTGCCTGGTTCGGGCGCGGCACGCTGTTCGGCATCCAGGTGCCGATTCTGATCATGCTTGCGACCTACTTCTTCGCCTGGGTGCTGCTGCAGCACACCCGCGTCGGTCGCTACGTTTATGCCATCGGCGGCAATGAAGAAGCCGTGCGTCTGTCCGGCGTTCGCGCCTCGCGGTTCAAGCTGCTGGTGTACTCGATCAGCGGGCTGACGGCAGCGATTGCCGGGCTGGTGTTGTCGTCGCGGCTGATGAGCGGGCAACCGAACGCGGGCGTCGGCTTCGAGCTGGACGCCATTGCGGCCGTGGTGCTGGGCGGCGCCTCGATTGCCGGCGGGCGCGGCGTGATCATTGGCACGCTGGTGGGCGCGATGCTGCTGGGCGTGCTGAACAACGGCCTGAATATGCTCGGCGTCTCGCCTTATGTGCAGAGCGTGATCAAGGGCGGAATCATTTTGCTGGCGATCTTCATCAGTCGGCAGCGGCATAAATAAACCGAAAAGCAGCGCGTGTAGAAGCGCGCTTCTACACGCCATCCAACGATCAAAACAGGTGAACCGACATGGAACAAAACACAATAAACACCATGCAAGCCGTCGTCTGCCATGCCCCGAAAGACTACCGTCTGGAGCAGATCAGCAAGCCCGTTGCGCGGGCCAATGAACTGGTGATTCGCATCGGTGCCTGCGGGATCTGCGCCAGTGACTGCAAATGCCACTCAGGCGCGGCGATGTTCTGGGGCGGCGAGAGCCCGTGGGTCAAGGCGCCCGTGGTGCCGGGCCACGAATTTTTCGGCTATGTGGATTCGGTGGGCGAGGGCGCTGAAGAGCACTTCGGCGTGAAGGTGGGTGACAAGGTCATCGCCGAGCAGATCGTCCCGTGCGAGAAGTGCAAGTTCTGCAAATCCGGCAAGTACTGGATGTGCGAAGTGCACAACATCTTTGGCTTCCAGAAGGACGTCGCCGAAGGCGGCATGGCGCAGTACATGCGCATCCCGAAGACCGCTATCGTGCATCACATTCCCGAGTCGGTTTCGCTGGAAGATTCGGCGTTGATCGAGCCGATGGCCTGCTCGATTCACACGGTGAACCGCGGTGATGTTCAGCTCGACGACGTGCTGGTGATCGCCGGCGCCGGCACGCTGGGTCTGTGCATGGTGCAGGTCGCCGCGCTGAAGACACCGAAGAAGCTGGTGGTCATCGACATGGTCGACGAGCGCCTGGAGCTGGCGAAAAAATTCGGCGCCGACGTGGTGATCAACCCGAGCCGCGACAATGCCAAAGAGATCATCAGCGGCCTCACCGACGGCTATGGCTGCGACGTTTACATCGAGACCACGGGCGTGCCGATCGGGGTGACTCAGGGCCTTGATCTGATCCGTAAGCTGGGCCGTTTTGTGGAGTTCAGCGTGTTCGGCGCCGAGACCAGCGCTGACTGGTCCATCATCGGCGACCGCAAAGAACTGGACGTGCGCGGCGCTCACTTGGGCCCGTATTGCTACCCGATTGCCATCGACCTGTTCGAGCGCGGGCTGGTGACGTCGGAAGGCATCGTCACCCACGACTTCGGTCTGGACGACTACGCCGAAGCGTTCGCCCTGGCGGACTCGACCAAGTCGATCAAAGTGCTGCTCAAACCGGTGAACTGATAACCCCATTCTGTAGGAGCGTGGCTTGTCCCGCGATCTGCCGGGCACCGGCAGCAAACCTCGCCACGCGGTGAATCAGGCATACCGTGGCCTCATGATTGCGACCGGTTCCCGGTCGATCGCGGGACAAGCCACGCTCCTACAGGTTTTGCGTAGCACTCCAA
The DNA here is from genome assembly GCF_046540455.1 of Pseudomonas sp. W5-36. Classification (NCBI taxonomy): domain Bacteria; kingdom Pseudomonadati; phylum Pseudomonadota; class Gammaproteobacteria; order Pseudomonadales; family Pseudomonadaceae; genus Pseudomonas; species Pseudomonas sp. W5-36. Next base: position 174,372 of record NZ_JAXCIQ010000010.1, read on the forward strand.
TAACAACAAGAGCGCTTCCGGATGGATTACGTCATCGGTGTCGACATCGGCACCCAAAGCACCAAGGCATTGCTGGTCGATGGTCAGGGCCGGATCGTCGCGCAGCACAGCCACAGTTATAAGGTCGACACCCCCAAACCGCGCTGGGCTGAGCAATGGCCACAGGTCTGGCTCGACGCCGTGGAAATCTGCGTCGCCGCCTGCATGCGCAAGAGCGCGTTGCCCAAAGACAGCGTCAAAGCCCTGTGTGTCAGCAGCCTGTACGGCGGCTCCGGCATTGCGGTCGATGCGCAGATCAAACCCTTGTACCCGTGCCTGATCTGGATGGACCGCCGCGCTGAGGAACAGGTCGAGTGGGTCAACCAGCACGTGGATCTGGAGCGGCTGTACGCGATCACCGGCAATGCGGTGGACAGTTATTACGGCTTCACCAAAATGCTCTGGCTCAAGGACAAGCAGCCGCAAGTCTGGGCCGACACGCGCTACCTGCTGCCGCCCAACAGCTACGTCAATTACTGCCTGACCGGCGAGGTTGCAGTGGACCACAGCTCTGCCGGCAACATCGGCGGCGTCTACGACGTCAAGGCACGGGGCTGGTCGGCAGAGATGCTCGACGCGCTGGGCATCCCGGCGTCGATGATGCCCGAGCGGCTGGTTCACTCCGGTGAGGTGGTCGGCGGTCTGTTACCCGAATGGGCCGATCGGCTTGGGCTTAGCCCTGACATTCCGCTGCTTGGGGGCGGGGTCGATGCCGCCATGGCGACCTTCGCCGCAGGCGTTACCCAGGCCGGCAACCACGTGGCCATGATCGGCACCAGCATGTGCTGGGGCTACCTCAATCAGCAGGTCGATGCCCGGCATGGTCTGGTCAGTTTTCCCCACGTCTTCAACGGCGCCAAAGACCTCTACATCTTCGGCGGCGCGATCACCGCCGGCGCCTCGGTCAGCTGGTTTCGCGAGCAGTTCTGCCAGGCCGAAGAGCAGCAGGGTCGCGAGAGCGGCGAAGACAGCCACGTCATACTCGAACGCGCGGCGATGAAGGTCCCGGCCGGCAGCGACGGCGTGCTGTTCCAGCCTTACCTGATGGGCGAGCGCAGCCCGGTATGGGACGCAAAAGCCAGCGGCAGTTTTATCGGCCTGAGCCTTTATCACAGCCGGATTCACCTCTACCGCGCAGTGCTCGAAGGCGTCACGTTCGCGCTTCGGCACAACATCGAAGCGGGCACAAAAGGCGCGCAGTCCCTGGACCCTCGGCTGATCGTGGTCGGCGGCGCCAGCCACTCGGATTTGTGGATGCAGATCATCGCCGACGTCACCAACTTCCCGGTCTACACCATCGTTCAGGAGGTCGAAGCGGCGCTCGGTGCCGCGCTGCTCGCTGCTCATGCGGTCGGTCTTGTGGATGAGGCGCAGGTCCATAAAGGCTGGGTCCAACTGGAGCGCCGGGCCGAGCCTCAAGCGCAGAACGTCGAGTTGTATTCGCGACTGTTCGCCGATTACGTGGCGCTGTATCCGGCGCTGAAACCCATCATGCATCGCTTGCAGGGAGCGTGACTGTGAACACGGCTCAATTTGATTTCAGCGGCCAGCGGGTGCTCGTCACCGGCGCCAGCAGCGGCATTGGCTGGGAGGTCGCGCAGCAACTGCTGAACAGCGGCGCCGAGGTGTATGCGATGGGCCGCGATGCAGCGGCGTTGGAAAACCTGGCAGGGCAGGGCTGTGTGGCGTTGCGCGTGGACGTGGCCGATCAGCCTTCATTGGCCGCAGTGTTGGCGGACTTGCCGGTGATGCACGGGCTGGTCAACTGCGCCGGGATTTCCATACTGGAGTCCGCGACCGAGGTGAGCGCCGGGGCGTTCGATCAGGTCATGGCGGTCAACGTGCGGGCGGCGGCGATGATCGCCGGGGCGGTGGCGAAAAAGATGATCGCCGAAGGCGTGGCGGGGAGCCTCGTCAACGTGTCGAGTCAGGCTTCGTTGGTGGCGCTGGATGATCATCTGAGCTATTGCGCGTCGAAGGGCGCGATGGACGCCATGACCCGGGTGCAGTGTGGCGAATGGGGTCGCCACGGGATTCGCGTCAACAGCGTCAACCCTACGGTGACCCTGACGCCCATGGCGCAGATGGCCTGGAGCGAGCCGAGCAAACGCGACCCGGCGCTGGCGGCGATTCCCCTCGGCCGCTTCGCCGAAACCGCAGAAGTCGCGGCCCCAATCCTGTTCCTGCTGAGCAGCGCAGCGTCGATGATCAGCGGTGTGTCGCTGCCGATTGATGGGGGATACACGAGCCGCTAGAACGCAACTCGCAATGGTAGGAGCGTGGCTTGTCCCGCGATCTGCCGGGCACCGGCAGCAAAGTCTGTCGACGCGGTGAAACAGAAATACCGTAGCGTCTGTCATCGCGACCGGTTCCCGGTCGATCGCGGGACAAGCCACGCTCCTACAGGGGACCGCGTCGAGTTGGGGAGGGTAAGAGTTTCACGGGAGAGGTTTGGCGATGAGTCGATAATAAAGGCTCACCCGCTAACGCCATTCTCCAGCTCCCCGACAATCACCACCTGCGCCTTCGGCAGATGCCGATCCTCGATTCGCTCCAGCAGCAGTTTCACCGCGCTGCTTCCCGCCAGCGACGCATCGTGGGCGATGCAGGCGATGGGGATGCCGAAGATGTCGGCGAAGGGCAGCCGGTCAATGCCGCAGATGGCCACGCTGTTGTGGGCGATGTCGCGGTCGCGCAGGGCTTTCATGGCGCCCAGGGTGATGAGCTGGTTGAAGCCGAAAATCGCGTCCGGCAGCGGGTGGTCGCGCAGGTAATCCAGTGTGCTCTGATGCGACGGCTCCAGCGTGTAGTCACCGGCAAACACATCCACTTGCACCGGCTTGCCGCTCTCGGCAATTGCCGCCTTCACGCCCTTCAGGCGTTCCTCGGAAATCCGCGAATGCGCAGGGCCGGTCAGCACCAGCATGCGACGCATCGACGGGCTTTGTGCCAGCAGGTAACGGGCGCCTTTCAGGCCGCTGTGATAGTTGTCGAGCACCACATGGCTGAACGGGCTGGCAGGCAGCGCGCGGTCCAGTTGCACCACGGGAATGTCGCCGTTGCTCAGGCGACTGAGATAGACCGGCTGGTACGCCGGCTCGTCCGACACCGGCGACAGCACGATGCCGGCCACGCGGTAACTGAGCAGCGTATCCACCGCCTTGGCCTCGAGTTCTTCAGAGCCGTCGGTGTCCACCAGCATGATGGTGTAACCACGGGTTTTCGCCTCGCGGGAGATCGCCTTGATCATCTCGCTGTAGAAGGGGTTGTCCACCGACGCGGTAATGACACCGATGATCATGCTCTCGCTGCGCTTGAGGCTGCGGGCAAAGGCATTGGGGACGTAATCGAGTTCTTGCGCCACTTCCAGAATGCGCGCCAGGGTGGCGGGCTTGACCAGATCGGGTTTGTTCAGCGCCCGGGAAACAGTGACAGGCGTCATGTTCACGCGGCGGGCGATGTCGGAAATGGTGACGGGGGTTTTCTTGCTCATGGGCGATTGGCTGCCTGAAATCCGGGACAACCTGCGGGGCAGTCGCATCCCTCCAAAGAGTGCCAAGGCTAGCACGATGGAGGGCGCCAAAGGGATGCCGATGTCGGGCCTGACAGGCAAACCGATGGCTTTATTTTCGGGCGTGGGGGGGGGGGGGGGGGGGGGGGGGGGGGGGGGGGGGGGGGGCGGGGGGGGGGGGGGGGGGGGGGGGGGGGGGGGGGGGGGGG